>JANRJM010000019.1 GCA_033763975.1 Planctomycetota bacterium | reverse complement strand
GGGCGGGGTGATCGAGCGGCTGAGGCGCAGGCCGCGGGAATGGACGATCCGCGGCGACGCGGACATTGTGAAGCACCGTTACTACGTGTGGCGGGATGCCGACATGCTGATGCGTGCGGATCCGGACCTGTTTGCGCGGCTGGTGGACGCGCTGACGGGCGTAGCGGCGGAGGCGGAGTACGCCAGCGAAGATCGATTGCTCATTCACCGTGCCGTGTTCGTCGGCGGGCCGTCGCTCGACCTCGCGGCTGAGGATCCCGATGGCCCGTTTCAGTGCTGGCTGAGCGAAGAGGGTGAAGAGCCGCTGTGGCGCACGGTGAGCGGGCTGGAGAAGCCGCCGGTGAGGCGGTACGCGATCGAGGCCTGAATCTCGCGACCGTGCTGGCTATCGGACGCGACGGACGCTGGCGAAAGGCCTGGACTTGACGCGGGCGGCGTGGCGGCTGGTGCGATGCCGGGGCGTGGGGTATTCTGGCGTGCGGCGTGCACGGGGGAGCGGGTGACTGGAGGCTTCGTCTGGACTTTGCGGATACGGCGACGCTGGTGGAGGCCATTGCCCGCAAGGACATGGCGACGGCCGCGCACACGTGGCGCGTGTCGCTCTACGCCCGCGCGATGGCGGAGCGGGCGGGTCTGGATCACGGACTCATCGAGCGGCTGACACGAGCGGCGGCGCTGCACGACGTGGGGAAGTTGACGGTTCCCGACGAGGTGCTGCAGAAGCCGGGGCCGCTGACGGCGGCGGAGCGGACGATCATGGAGCGGCACGCGGCCGACGGCCACGCCATGCTGGTGGCCGCGGGCGAGGACGACCCGCTGGTGCTGGATCTGGTGCGGCATCATCACGAGCGGCAGGACGGGACGGGTTATCCGGATCGGCTGGCGGGCGAGGCGATTCCGCTGGCGGCGCGGTACTTCGCGGTGATCGACGCGTTCGACGCGATGACGAGCGTGAGGCCGTATCGGAGCGACGTGGGCCCGGATGCGGCGAGGCGGGCGTTGCTGGAACTGCGGGCCAAGCGCGGGGTGTGGTATTGCGGGGAGTCCGTGGAGACGCTGGCGGCGCTGGTGGAGGCGGGAAACGTGGCGTGGATCACGGCGTATCACAACGAGACGTGTCCGATCGCGCTGCCGGCGAGGCGGGCGGGGCAGATGAAGTGAACCGGCGACGTTCCGGGAGGCTGGAACTGAGAGTACGATTTCGGCATGAGCCCGCGGATGGTGCAATTGAATCGGCTTCTGGAGCGTGATCCGCGGGACGCGTTCGTGCTGTATGGGCTTGGGCAGGAGCACGCCAAAGCGGGGAACCACGCGGAGGCGATCGCGATGTTCGATCGCGCGCTGGAGGCCGACGCGGGGACGTTCTACGCGTATTTCTTCAAGGCGAGGTGCCTGAGCGCGCTGGGTCGGCGTGAGGAAGCGGTGGCGGTGGCTGAAGCGGGGCAGGCGGCGGCCGCGCGCGCGGGCGACGCCAAGGCGACGAGCGAACTGGGCTCACTGGTGATGGAACTGGAGCACGCGTGAGGGCGCGAGGCGAAGCCGGAGCCGGCGGGGCCGGCGGCGGCAGCCGCGGACGCGGGGGCGATCCAACTTTGCGGCTGAAGAAGCGTCTGCTGACGGCGCTGGGCAAGCGGGAGATGAGCGTGCGGACCGCGCGGGCGCGGCTGGCGGCGTGGGGCGCTGACGAGGCGTGCGCGGCGGGGATCATCGCGGGGCTGGTGGCCGGCGGCGTGCTGGATGACGCGCGGGCGGCGGAGGCGTTCTGCCGGGCGACCCTGGCGCGACGGAAGGTGAGCGCGGCGTGGCTGCGCGGGGCGCTCGAGAAGCACGGGATCGAGCCCGAGCTGGCTCACCGGGCGGCGCAGGAAGCGGCGGCGAAGCAGCCCAAGGGGCTGTCGATCGAGGCTCGGCGGCGGCGCGTGCTGGGCGTGCTGGCGCGGCGCGGCTTTGAGGAAGACGCGGCGCTGGCCGCGGTGGAGGCGGCGCTGGAGGGCGAGGCGTGCGACTGAGCGCGGCGGCCGCGGGGCGTTCGCGGCGCGTCGTGTTTGGGCGAAAACGGCGGCGCGTCCTACGATGGGGGACCTGGGAGATTGCGCATGAGGCTTGCTGAAGGGCCAACGACCACGAGCACTCAACCGGTGCCGCCCGCGGCGGAGAATCCGGTGGTTCCGCCTGCTCCGGCGGCACCCGCGGCTGCGCCGAGCGGCGGGGTCGCGCCGGCCTCCGCGGGCCCGCGGCCCGGACGGTTGCCGCCGTTTCGCGTGCTGCTGCACAACGACGACGCGGTGGAGATGGAGCACGTGGTGCGGACGCTGATCACGGTGGTGTCGCTGCGGTTCGAGCCGGCGGTGAACGTGATGCTGGAGGCGCACCGGAAGGGCGTGGCGCTGGTGGCGACGACGCACCGCGAGTTGGCGGAGTTGTACGTGGAGCGGCTGAAGAGCGCGGGGCTGACGGCGACGATCGAGCCGGCGTGAAACCACGATCGGGCCGGCCGCTACGCGGGCTCGTGAGGTTTTTCGTCGGGCTCGATGTGGATGAGTACGTTGAGGACGCGAGGCTGCTCGGCGCGGATGCGGGCCTTGACCTTGCCCGAGAGGATGTGGGCGTCGCGCACGGGCATGTCGGGCGGCACGTGGAGGTGCATGTCGATGTGGTAGCCGCGGCCGCTTTTGCGGGCGAGGACCTTCTCCACGAGGCGGACGCCCTCGACGCGCGCGGCGGACTCCTGAACGCGGCCGACGAGGTCGGGGGGCGAGGCGTCGAGCAACTCGAGCAGCGGCGGGCGGATGAGCCGCGAGGCGGTGACGAGGATGATGCCCGCGGCGAGGATGGCGGCGACTTCGTCGGCGAAAACGAGTTGGGTGCGGCCGAGGAGGGGTGGACCCCAGATGGCGATGGCGACGCCAACGATGGCGACGGCGGAGGTGATGGCGTCGGCGCGGTGGTGCCAGGCGTCGGCGCGGGCGGCGTCGGAGTCGAACATCTCGGCCCCGCGGAGTACGACGCGGAAGAGCACTTCCTTGGCGGCGATGACACCGACGAGTGCGAAGAGGGTCCAGGAGGCGGGGGGCGTGTGGGGCGTGAACATCTCGGCAAAGGCCTTGATGACGATGACGACCGCGGCACCCACGAGAAGCGTGCCGACGGAGAACGCCGCGACCGTCTCGGCACGGCCGTAGCCGTAGGGGTGGCGGTCGTCGGGATCTCGGCTGGCGACCCGGAAGCCCTGCCAGACGACGATGGAGCCGACGGTGTCGGCGAGCGACTCCACGCCGTCGGCGACGAGCGCGCTGGAGTGCCCCAGCAGGCCCGCGACAAACTTACCCCCCGCGAGCAGCAGGCTCAGGGCAAGACCGATCACGGTGTTGCGTTTGAGCTGAGCGATCGACATCCGTGGAACGGTAGGGACAACCGGTGCGTGCTTTGCTCTTTCACCGAGCGGGGCTCTCACAGGTATCGCATCCCGAGGATGAGGAGCGCGAGGGCGAGGACGTGGACTGCCCATACCGCGGCGGCGAAGGCCGCCTGGCGGCGTGACGGCCAGCCCATGATGCGATGGCGGGCGCGGTACATGAGCACGATGGACGCGGCGCTGGCGAACCCGAAGGCGTCGGCGGCAATAAGGGCCCAGACACCATTGGCCGCGGGCGAGGGATTCAGGAGGTGGATGCAGACGGGGATGAGGACAAAGATCGCGGCGACGCCGGAGAAGCAGCCCGGTGCGATGGCGAGGACGAGCCATCCGAAGCGGGCGTTGGGCGAGCCGACCATGAGCACGAGGGGCTCGCCGCACTCCGGGCAGTTTGCGGTCTGGATGTCGCGCAGGTCGTAGGCGCATCGCGGGCAAGGCGCCGAGCGGCCCTTGAGGAATGCGACCAACGCGGCTTGCGGGTCGAGGTGGGAGGGGTTGCTGGCGGGGCGACTCTGTTCGTTCATGCACGGGTTCCGGGTGGCGAGGCTGCCGCGCGGCCGGGCAACCGGGCGTTTCAACGCTGTTCGCGCGAGAGAGGTTCGGCCTTGCACCCGCGGGAAGCCCGTTGAGCGCGAGAAACTGGTGCGTGGTTCGTCGGAAGGCCCGAGCGAAGGCGGCACGCGCCGGGCGGGGGCCCGGCTCAGGGGCCGGCGGCGACGAGATCGGCGAACTCGCCCCGACGCAACCAGCAGGCGAGGGCGGCGGTGTCTTGCGGGGTGATGAGGCCGTCGCGATCGATGTCGGCGGGCGTCTGGGCGGCGGCGTACAGGTCGTCGACGGTGGACAAGCAGTCGCCGGTGAGGTCGGGCCCGGGGGGCCCTTCTGGACACGCGGGGCCGTGCGGGGCGTGCTGCCCGGTGAGCAGATAGGTGTGCCACTGGGTGGCGAAGGCGTAGCCGGGGAGCCAGAAGCGGCTCTGATGCGTTGACGGATCGAGCGCGCAGAAGGGCGCGATGCTCGCGCGGACGACGGAGATCCACGGGAGGCTGGAAGCGAAGGTGACCTCGAGACTGCCCGACCAGCCGTCGTCGGTGGAGAGCGCGATGGGCGGGAGCGTCGGGTCTGCGGGGACGCGCCGCGCGACGACGGCGGAGAGCCAATCCAGCATGATCGGCACCCCGTGGGGCTGGTTCCCCTCCCATTGCGTGTGGGTGGTGCTGGGGCGCACGAGATACGAGACGAGCCCGCCGGCGGCGCGCCTGGTGGTGACGAAGTTGACGATGGTCTGCGCGTAGAGCGTTCCCGCGTCGAGCGTGCCCATGTTGACGTTGTCGTGTCGGCCGACGAGGTGGAGCGCCGGGACACCGAGGCCCGTGGTCACGTTCGCCTGCTGGGGCGCGCGCTCGCCGGTGGAGTCGTGGATGGGCAGGACGGCGATGGTCCGGGCGGGGGCGAGGTCGGCGAGCGCCACGGCCTGCCATCCCGCCTGCGAGAGCCCGGTGAAGATGACGCCGACCTGGGAGAGCTCGGGGCGTGCTGCGACGCCGGCGAAGTGCGGCAAGGCGGCGTCGAAGAGGCGATCGACGGCGGGCTGCGTCTTGGCGAGGTTGAGCGTGGCATCGCGGCTGCGGAGATCGAAGCGGACGAGCGCGAAGTGTTGTTGGGTTGCCCAGGCCCTGAAACGCGCGTCGTCGTACATCTCGCGGCCGGATTCGTAGTCGCTGATCGCGAGGACGCCGCGAACGGGCGATGCGCCGGGGATGTCGGGGATCCAGAGCGAGAACGTCGATGGGCGGAGGTCGGTGGAGCCGGGGATCGAGTGGGTGAACTCCTGCTGGCCCGGGCAGGGCCGTGCCGCCATCGCCGCGAGGCACACGAGGGACAGTCGGATGAGTGCGGCGATGGAGCGCATGGGGTCTTCTCTCCGAGCCGGGCCTGTGCGCGCGGCGCCTGTTCGCCCGCGCGGAGAACACTGTACGAACGTCGGCGAAAACGGCAAGGCCCGAGAGTGCATCTCTCGGGCCTGCGCGGGGACGCTCGGCTCGCACGGATCAGATCGAGCGGCGGGGGTGTGGAGCGGGCGGCGGGGCTACTTCACACGCGACGCCATGAAGTCCCTGATCTTTGCGGCGATCTCGGGTCCCTTTTCTTCGAGCGCGAAGTGCCCCGTGTCGAGGAGGTTGAAGTCGATGTTCTTGAGGTCGCGCTTATAGGGCTCGGCGCCGTCGGCCGGGAAGATGTAGTCGTTCTTGCCCCAGACGATGAGCGTGGGCGGCTGGTGCGTGCGGAAGTACTCCTGCCACTTGGGGTAGAGCGGCGGGTTGGTGCCGTACGAGAGGAACAGGCGCAGTTGAATGTCCTTGTTGCCCGGGCGATCGAGCCCGAGTTGGTCCATCTTCCATGTGTCGGGGCTGATGCGTGATTCATCGCCGACGCCGTGGGTGTACTGCCACCTGGTCGCGTCGATCTCGAGGAACTTGGCGAGGGCGGCGGTGCTCTGAGGCGTCTGGGCCTTCCAGTGTGCCTTGAAGGGATCCCAGAACTCCTTGAGTCCCTCGTCGTAGGCGTTGCCGTTCTGGACGATGAGGCCCCTGATGCGTTCGGGGTGGGCCGCGGCGATGCGGTAGCCGATGGGCGCGCCGTAGTCCTGCACGTACATGACGAACGACCGGGCGCCGACGGCGCCGGTGAACTTGTCGACAACCTGCGCGAGGTTGTCGAACGAGTAGTCGAACTCGTCGACGGACGGCATGCTGCTGTTGCCGTAGCCCGGGTAGTCGGGAGCGATGACGCGGTACTTGTCGGCGAGCATGGGGATCAGGTTGCGGAACATGTGCGACGAGGTGGGGAACCCGTGGAGCAGGAGGATGGTCGGGGCGTCGGCGGGGCCGGCTTCGCGGTAGGCGATGTCGAGGCCGTCGATCGTCACCGAGCGGTAGTGCACGGGCGGCGGGAGGACCTGCGCCGGGGCGACCGACTGGCGGGCCTCTTCCGGGGCGCTCGGCGCGGCGGCGATGAGCAGGCCCGTGCCGGCGACGGCCGCGACGGCGAGGAGATACCGGAGCGAGTTGCGGGTTCGGCGAGCGGACATGATCGGCTCCTGGAGAAAGGCTGGTCGGGGAAACGCCCCGACGCGTCCACCGGGGGTCGCGGCAGCGACCCTTTGACGTGCGGGCCGCGGCCCGTGTGACAGCCGGGGGCGGAGCGTGCGACGAGGCGCGGGGATCGCACGGCGCGAGGCCGTATTGGGCGCTACGGGCGAGCGTCGAGTGCCGCGGCCGTGTCGCGGCAGGAGTCGGCGGCGGACGGGGGTGTTCGGCTCGGGACACGGCGCTGGCTGCGGGGAGGCTTTGGAGAGTCGAGTGACATCAGCCAGGCCGAAGGCGATGGACGTCTGGCGTCAGACGTCAGACGTCAGACGACGATCCATGTGTATATATTGCGAACGTGTTACTTCCGGCGACAGGACGCCACCGAGCTTATAAACACTGATGGCCCCGGCGGTTGCCGAGGCCAATCTGGTCTGCTGAATCGGGGTGACAGTACACCAATAGAACTGTTCTTGGTGTGCGTTCGCATCTGGGAGCCGGGAATACGCCGATTGCTGAGCATCAAGGAAGTAAAAGAGGACTGGCGCGACTCGGCCAAGCCGCACGCGCGGACACCTCGCGTCACGACGGGAGCGCCGTCAGGGTCACGGCGGCGAGTGTGGCGGCATGGGCCGGACACCACCCGGGCGAAAACAGGCCGCGCGGCGTGCGAGGCCGCACAGTCTACAATCAGGTTGCTCCGGATGCGCGGGGCACTCCGGCCCTTCCGAGCCGCTGTCTGCGGTTACCCCAGAGGGATGGCCATGAGCGGAGAGAACCACCCCACCCCACCCTGTCCGGGCGCCGATGCTCGCCAATTCGGCGAAGCAGAGCTGCTCCGGGTGACACTGTCCTCCATCGGCGACGGGGTGATCACCACCGATCGGGACGGCAAGGTCACATCCCTGAACCCGGTGGCCCAGATGCTGACCGGTTGGACGCAGGCGCAAGCGGTCGGGCGCGACCTGAAGCAGGTCTTCTGCATCGTCAACCAGGATACCCGCGCCGAGGTGGAGAACCCGGCGCTGCGGGCGCTTCGAGAAGGCCTGATCATCGGCCTGGCCAACCACACCGTGCTCATCAGCAAGGACGGGACCGAGCGCAACATCGACGACAGCGCGGCCCCGATCAGGAACGACAAGGGCGAGGTCGCCGGAGCGGTCCTGGTCTTCCGCGATATCACCGAGCGCTACAAGCTGGACCAGATGTTGCGCAGCTCCGAGATGCGCTACCGCCGCCTCTTCCAGGCCGCCAAGGACGGCGTGCTCATTCTCGACGCCCAGACCGGCAAGATCACCGACGCCAACGCCTACATGGGCGGCCTTGTGGGGATCGATGCGCACGAGCTCCTGGGCAAGGAACTTCATGAGATCGGTCTTTTCGGCGACACCGATGCGAGCAAGCGGGCCTTCAGGGAGTTGCAGGAGAAAAAGTACATCCGCTACGAGCACCTGCCCCTGCTGAACCAGCGGGGTCAGACCGTCGAGGTCGAGGTGGTCGCCAACGTGTACCAGGAGGGCGACGTGCTGGTCGCTCAGTGCAACGTCCGCGATATCTCCCAGCGCGTGGTGATGGAGAAGAAGATTCAGGAGCAGGCCGCCGCCCTGGCGGAGGAATCGCGCCGCAAGGACGAGTTTCTGGCCATGCTCAGCCACGAGCTGCGCAACCCGCTGGCGCCCATCCGCGCGGCCGTCCACCTGCTGCGTGCGCAGGAGCGGGCCGGGCGCGAGAACATCATCGAGCGCCAGGCCTGCGAGATCATCGAGCGGCAGGTGGCCAACCTCACCAAGATCATCAGTGATCTCATGGAAGTATCGCGCGTCGTCAGCGGGCGCATCCGGTTGCGCTTGCAGACCGTGGACCTGAACGAGGTCATCCGGCACGCGGCCGAAACGGCGGCTCCCCTGTTTCAGGCGCGCAAGCACGAGGTGGTCCTCAAGCTCTTCCCCGACCACGTCTGGGCCAACGCCGATCCGACCCGCATGGAGGAGGTCTTCATCAACCTCCTCAACAACGCAGCCAAGTACACGCCCGACGGCGGGAGGATCGAAGTCTGGTGCGAGCACCCGCGCGGCACGAACCACGTGCAGGTCCGGGTGCGCGACAATGGCGTCGGCATCGACGCGGAGATGCTCCGCGGGGGGCGAATCTTCGACCTGTTCACGCAGGCCGACCGCTCGTTGGACCGTTCCGAGGGCGGCCTGGGGATCGGACTCTCGCTGGCGCACCGTCTGGTCGAACTGCACGGCGGGACCATCGAGGCGCACAGCCCCCCGAATGCAGTCGAGGGCGAAACGACGAATGCACGCGGGAGCGAGTTCACCGTGAGGCTGCCGATCGTGACGCCGCCTCTCGCGGCCGTGCTCAAAGAGCCCGCGGAGGCCGGGTCGCATTCCGACGGCTTGCGGGTTCTGGTCGTCGACGACAACATCGATCTCGTGCTCATGCTCTGCAGCACGCTGCGTCAGAACGGCTACAGCGTGCAATCCGCCCATACCGGCCCCGATGGCCTCAACGTCGCCCTGCAATGGCTCCCGGATGTGCTGCTCCTGGATATCGGTCTGCCCGGCCTAGACGGGTACGAGGTGGCCCGGCGCCTGCGCTCGGACCCCCGGCTCGGCAACGCGGGCGGGCGCATGCGGCTGATCGCCATCACTGGCTACGGCCGCCCGTCCGATGTCGCGCTCGCGCGCGAGGCAGGCTTCGACGGGCACCTGGTCAAGCCGGTGGACTTCAAGGACCTGGAGAAGATGATGGCCGTGCCCAGCAGGCGGGCGTGAACATGGCCGTGAACTGACCGGTCCTTCTCAACCTCAGTCTTCCCGATCGGAACCACCCTGAAAGACCTATCCGTCCACACCGCCACCACGAAGATCCGCGTGCTGTGCGTGGACGACAGCCGCGACATCACCTCGATCCTGGACCGGTGCATCAATCGCGAGCCGGACATGGAGTGCGTCGGCTGCCTCGACACCGCCGACGACCTCGCGGCAGAAGTCGAAAGGCGGCGCCCAGACGTGGTGCTTTTGGATATGAAGATGCCCGGGAGAGACCCGATGGCGGCCCTGCACGAAATGACGGCGGGCCTCACGCGGCCTGGTGAACTTGGCGGCGGGGCCGGGAGCTGGACAACACGCGTCGTTGTCTTCAGCGGGCGGGACGATCAGGACGCCGCTGACACGGCTGCCGACGCGGGGGCCTGCGGCTTTCTCTCGAAGGACGCTCAGGTTCCGGTGATCCTCGGCGCGATCCGCGCGGCGGCGCGAGGCAAGGTCGAGCACATCCCCTTTGCAACGTGGCGCTAGAACGACCGAATCCCCAGCTCCAGCCGGTATCACCAAGCGACCATTGTGCCATTCAGGGTGGCTATTCGCAGATGCAGCCGGCGGAGGGTTCAAATCCCGTCAGGGGGTACGCCTCAAGACCCCGGTTTGTCGTGGCTCGATTAAACTGTGTCAACGACGCGCAAGTGATTGTCCCGTAACGAGAAAGCCCTTCGACGTGCTCGTCGAAGGGCTTGATCTCTCGAGAAGTCGGGGTAGGCGGATTTGAACCGCCGACCTTTTGACCCCCAGTCAAACGCGCTACCAAGCTGCGCTATACCCCGCTGTCGTGAAAGGCAGGGTAGGCGTGCGTCGGGCGGGTGGCCAGAGGGCGGGGGCGTCCGGGAAGCGGCGGCTGGGCGGGGCCTTTCGCTGGGGAGCGAGGGCGATGGGAAACGTCGGCGGAGGGTGTGCCGCGGCACTGGCTTGCGAGAGTGGAGGTCGGAGGTGCGGGTCCGTCGCGCGAGGTACGGGGCCGTACACTGGGCCCGCATGGCAGCGATCCTTGTGACTGGCGGGCGGGTGATCGATCCCGCGTCGGGCTATGACGGCGTGGCGGACGTGGCGCTCGAGGGGGACCAGGTGGCCGCGATCGGGAAGCGGCTGCCGAAGGGCGCGGCGGAGGTGGTGATCGACGCGGCGGGGTGCCTGGTGACGCCGGGGCTGGTGGATCCGCACGTGCACCTGCGCGAGCCTGGGGCGGAGCACAAGGAGACGCTGGCGAGCGGGTCGCGTGCGGCGGTGGCGGGCGGGTTCGGGACGGTGTGCTGCATGCCGAACACGACGCCGGCGCTGGATTCGCCGGACAACCTGCGGTTCGTGATCGATCGGGCGGCGAAGTCGGCGGTGTGCCGCGTGTTTCCGGTGGCGGCGGCGACGCTGGGGCGTCGTGGCGAGGAGATCGCGGAGATCGGGCTGCTGGCGCGGTCGGGGGCGGTGGGGTTCTCGGATGACGGGGACTGCGTGGCGTCGGCGGGGATGATGGCGCGGGTGCTGGGCGAGGTGGCGCGGACCGGGCTGGCGTTCATGCAGCACTGCCAGGAGCCGACGCTGACGCGCGGGGCGGTGATGCACGCGGGGTCGGTGGCGACGCGGCTGGGGCTGGGGGGTTGGCCGCGGGTGGCGGAAGAGGTGGTGATCGAGCGGGACCTGCGGCTGAACCGCGGGGTGCGATGCCGCTACCACGTGCAGCACATCTCGTCGGGTGAGTCGGTGGAACTGGTGCGTCGGGCGCGGGCGGCGGGGCAGCCGGTGACGGCGGAGGCGTCGCCCCACCACCTGCACCTGACGCACGAGGCGTGCGACGGGTACGAGACGCTGGCGAAGGTGAACCCGCCGCTGCGCGAGGCGGCGGACGTGGAGGCGCTGCGGGCGGGCGTGGCGGACGGGACGATCACGGTGCTGGCGACAGACCACGCGCCGCACTCGCCGGACGAGAAGCAGTTGCCGATGGAAGAGGCGCCGTTCGGGCTGGTGGGGCTGGAGAGCGCGCTGGCGCTGTACGCGGAGGCGCTGGTGGGGAGCGGGGCGATCGGGTGGGCGCGGCTGATCGCGCTGCTGACGATCGAGCCGGCGCGGCTGTGCAACCTGGACGCGATGGGGATCGGGACGCTGAGCGTGGGCGGGCCGGGGGACGTGACGATCATCGATCCCGACGCGAAGTGGACGCTGTCGCGGGCGACGCTGGCGGGGATGTCGTCGAACACGCCCTTTCTGGGGCGGCGGCTGCGTGGGCGGGCGGCGGTGACGATCGTGGGCGGGGAGATCGCGTACGCGAGCGACGAGGGCCGGATCTCGCGGCGGAGGTCGCGGGCGTGAGGGGCTAGGCGGGGAAGCGGGCGCCGGCGCTGCGGACGTGGGCGAGGCGGTCGAGGAGCGCGTCGACGTCGCGCTCGAAGACGACCTCGGTGCGGTGGTTGAGGCGGAGGAAGTTCTCGCGTTCGACGTGGTCGAGGAAGGCCATGAGTTCGTCGTAGTAGCCTTCGACGTTGAGGATGCCGACGGGCTTGGTGTGGATGCCGAGCTGGGCCCAGGCGAGGATCTCGAAGAGTTCGTCGAGGGTGCCCAGGCCGCCGGGGAGCGCGACGAAGGCGTCGGCCATGTCGGCCATGAGCATCTTGCGTTCGTGCATGGTGGGCACGACCTTGAGGTCGTGGATGCCGGTGTGCCCGAGTTCGCGGCCCTTGAGAAGTTCGGTGATGACGCCGATGACGCGTCCGCCCGCGCCAAGGGAGGCGTCGGCGACGGCGCCCATGAGGCCGGCGCGTCCGCCGCCGTAGACGAGGGTGAGGCCGCGGGAGGCGATTGCGCGTCCGAGGTTGAAGGCCTGCGCGGTGTATTCGTGGCGGGCGCCGTGGCTGGCACCGCAGAAGACGGCGATGGCGGCGATGGGCGCGGTCACGGAGAGTCTCCCGAGGGGGATGGGTCGAGCGGCACGCGGAGCGGGTGGCCGTCGGTTCCGGTTCGCTCGACGACGCCGGCGTCGGAGATGATTCGCACGTGGAGCGCGCGGTGCGGGATGGTCCATTCGCCAGCCTGTCGGTGCGCGTGGATGGTGACGGCGTGGGTGTGGGGGTCGGCGGCGGCGTGGTAGCGGGTGAGGCGGAACTCGGCGTGCTGATAGCCGAGGCCGTCGCCGGCGTCTTCGTAGAGATCGCCGGTGGCGTGGCCGTGCTCGTCGAGCGAGACGAGGAGGGTGAGGGGGTCGAGAGGGTGCTGGTCGGACCATTGGAGGTCCGGGCCGCAGGGGATGATGGCGCCGGCGCGGATGAAGAGGCGCGGGAGGTCGGGGTCGTGCGCTGGGTCGATCTCGCGCCACACGCCGCGGGGGAGGCTGGGGGAGCGGGACGCGGCGCCGGGCGCGGTGGCGGCGACGACGAGGAGATCGTCGCCGAGGAGGAAGGCGTCGTCTTCGGCGCGGAGGGCGGGGTCGGCGGGATCGGCGAAGAAGACGGGGCGCGCGACGGGCAGGCCGCTGAGGCTGGAATCGCGGAAGACGGTGTAGAGGTATGGGAGGAGGCGGTAGCGGCGTTGGAGTGCGCGACGGCAGGTGCTGGTGGTGCGCTCGTCGAAGGCCCACGGCTCCTTCTGGATGGTGCCGACGGCGGTGTGGGCGCGGCAGAAGGGGAGGAGGGCGCCCAAGCCCATCCATCGGGCGAAGAGGGCGGCGTTGCCGTTTCCGATGAAGCCCCCGATGTCCGGGCCGCTGAAGGGCTGGCCCGAGAGGGCGAGGTTGAGGACCATGGAGATGGAAGCGTCGAGGTGGTACCAGTTGGCGGTGTTGTCGCCGGTCCAGGTGGCGCCGTAGCGCTGGCCGCCGATGTAGTTGGCGCGGGTGAGGACGAAAGGGCGAGCGTGCGGTCGCGCGGCGGCGAGGGCGTCGCGTGTGGCGCGGATCATCTGCATCCCGTAGACGTTGTGGTAGCGGGCGTGGGCGCCCTCTCGCGCGCGGTCGGGCCCCTGCGGCGTTCCGGCGGGCGTGATCATGCCGGGGTCGCCGGCGTGGCGGGCGTCGAGGGGCATGGTCTTGGAGGCGACGCCGAAGACGGCGGGCTCGTTCATGTCGTTCCAGAGCCCGGCGGGGCCGTGGGCGAGCAGCGCGGGGTGGAGCGTCCCCCACCACTGTCGCACGTGCGGGGCGGTGAAGTCGGGGAAGAGGCATGGGCCGGGCCAGACCTCGCCGGTGTAGGGCGAGCCGTCGGCGCGGGTGACCCAGACGCGGTGCTCGTCGCCGCTGATGAGGCGGGCGCGGTGGGCGGCGAGCTCGGCGGGTTTGGAGATGGCGGGCGCGGGCGGCGCGGGATCGGTGGAGGTGACGACGCGGGCGGAACACGGCGGTGACGGTGTTGCGAGCGCGTCGTCGGGTGTGATGGGCGCGGGCTCGGCGTGGTGCGGCTCGTGCTTGAGGCCCGGGTCGATCATCCACACGGAGCGGAACCCGGCGGCGGCGAGATCATGCGTGAGGGCGCGCGGGTCGGGGAACTTCGCGGCGTCGACGGTGAAGGCGCGGAAGCCTTCCATGTAGTCGATGTCGAGCCAGATGGCGTCGCAGGGGATGCGGTGCTCGCGAAAGCCGCGTGCGATGCGGCGGACCTCGGCGTCGGGGTAGTAGGAGTAGCGGCACTGGTGGTAGCCGAGGGCCCAGCGCGGCGGGAGCGGCATGGCGCCGGTGAGGCGGGCGAGTTCGCGGAGGACGTCGCGCGGGGAGGGAGCGTCGATGACGATGACGGGGAAGGCGGGTCCTTCGGCGCGGAACTGGACGGCGAGGGGATCGTCGCAGGCGGCGTCGATCTCGCAGCGGTAAGTGGTGTCGGCGAGAAGGCCGAAGGCGGAGCCGTCGGCGCGAAGGGCGAGGACCCACGGGTGCGATTGGTAGAGGTGGGCGGAGGTGTCGTCGAAGGCGTAGGCGTCGAAGTTCCAGGCGACGGTGCGACGGCCGTTGCGCAGCAGCGGGCCGGTGCACTCGCCGGTGGCGTAGAGCGAGGTGCCGGGGGCGATGGCGATGCGCGCGGCGTGGTTGTGGACGCCCGCGCTGAAGGCGGGGCGGACGGGGAAGTCGGCGGGGACGGGCGGGAGCGGCCCGAGCGCGGCGGGCTCGGCGAGGAGCGCGTAGGAGGGCAGGGCGTTGTCGCGCGCGTCGGCGGAGGCGTGGAAGCGCGCGGTGCGCTGGCCCAGCATCTCGCCGACGGGTTCGTCGCGTGCCTCGTGCTGGTCGGGTCGTCGGGGCGGCATGGTCGAGGCGTCCATGTCGGCGTGGCCTGGCGTGGATCAGGGGGCCGGTGACGAGGGGTCGGGACGGATGACGACGCTGCCCCAGGTTTTCTTGCCGCGGCGGACGAGGGCGATGAATGAGTCGCCGGTCGGTGAAGCGACGAGGTCGGCCGGCGTGAAGCGCTGGTCGGCGGAGGTGACGGGCGTGGCGTTGATCGCGATCGCGCCGGCGGCGAGGGACTCCTTGATCTCGCGGTTGGAGGCGCAGACGCCGCTGGCGGCGATGAGGTCCTGGGCGCGCAGGCCGCCGGACTTCAGGGCGGCGAAGCCGGCGGGATCGGTCGGGGAGGGAACTCCCTGCTTGTCGGCTGGGAGGGTTCGGACGATCTGCTGGATGGCGGCGAAGTCGAGGGAGCGGACGTCGCCGCTGAAGAGGGCGCGGGCGGCGGCCTCGGCGCGGTTGAGTTCGGTCGGGCCGTGGAGGAGGTCGGTCATGTGGCGCGCGAGGGCGCGGTGGGCGTCGCGCTTGCCGGGGTCGGCGGCGTGCGCGGCCTCGAGGGCTGTGATCTCGTCGCGCGGGAGGAGCGTGAAGGTGCGGAGGAACTTGGGGACGTCGGCGTCGGCGGTGTTGAGCCAGAACTGGTAGAACTCGTACGGGCTGGTGCGGTTGGTGGAGGATTCGCCGGGCGCGGGGGCGGTGAGCCAGATGGCGCCGGACTCGGTCTTGCCGAACTTGCCGCCGTCGGCCTTGGTGATGAGGGAGGTGGTGAGGCCGAAGGCGTTCCACCTACCACGCGCGTTCGCGTACATGTTCTGGATCTCTGGCGGGAACCTAAGGACCGTGCCGTCGGGAAGAATCGAGGTGGTGGACGCAGCCCCCCCACTGTCACCACTCGACCAGGGCCACCCGCCAGCAGAATGGTAACGCTGCCACTCCGTTTCAAGTTCCTCGTCAGCGCCAGAAACGGTCGCAGCTTGCCTCGACAAATGCGAGCATCGAGCCAGGCTCTCAATCCCCGCTGAAGAGATCAGGTCCGTTCCCGCGACGATGTTGCCCCACTGGTCGCTGCCGCCCATCTGGAGGGTGACGCCGTGCTTCTCGTAGAGGTGGAGGAAGTCGTAGGCCTGGAGGATCATGTAGGAGAACTCGGTGTAGGAGATGCCCTGGTCGCGGTTGTGGAGTCGCTCGCGGACGGAGTCTTTCTGGATCATCATGTTGACGGAGAAGTGCTTGCCGATGTCGCGGAGGGCGTCGAGGTAGGAGAGTTCGCAGAGCCAGTCGGCGTTGTTGAGGAGGTTGGCCCGGTTCGGGCGTGCGGCGGAGAAATCGAGGATGCGCGAGTAGATGGCCTTCTGCTTCTCGACGTTGGCGTTGACCTCGTCGCGGGTGCGGAGGGTGCGTTCGGCGGTCTTGCCGGACGGGTCGCCGATGAGGCCGGTGCCGCCGCCGGCGATGACGACCGGGATGTGCCCGGCGCGCTGGAAGAGGGCGAGGGTGATGATCTGGGTGAGGTTGCCGACGGTGAGGGAATCGGCGGTGGGGTCGAAGCCGATGTACGCGCGCCGGGGCGAAGTGGCGGGGTCGGCGAGGTGGGCGCGGAGGCCGGGTTCGTCGGTGGCCTGGTGGAAGCGGCCTCGCCAGATGAGTTCGTCGATGAAGTCGGTCATCGGGCGAGAGCGTAGATGGGCGGTGGGCGGGGAGCGGCGTGGTGGGAAAACAAACACCCCCGCCGGGGCGGGGGTGCAGAGGACGTGGGAGTGGCGGGCCCGGTGGGCGTTTACCAGTTGATCTGGGTGGCGCTGGTGGGGAACTGCCAGTCGGCGTCGCGGGCCATGTTGGCCCACTTGCGCATGTCGCGGAGGTCTTCGATCGACTGCATGCGGACGGAGCCGTCGGCCTGCGCGGTGACGGCGCGCTTGACCCAGCGGGGGTGGATCATGCCCCAGGTGCCGGGGACGGTGTTCTCGCGGAAGTTGTTGTCGGACGTGGCGGCCGACCAGCCGCCGCCGAGGGTGTAGGGCGTGTTGAAGCCGGCGCGGCCCATGGGGTGGCGGTTGGGAGGAAGGACGATGAAGTAGCCGGGGCGGACGGTGCCGGAGTTGGGGATGGTGGCGCCCCAGGACCAGAAGGAGCCGTCGCGGACGTCGCCGCCTCGGGCGGAGACGAAGGTGAGCATCTGATCAGGTCGGGCGACGTCGGCGGCCTTCTGAACGTAGAAGTTGCCGCCGGAGACGCGGGGGTTGCCGCCCGGGGTGGGGTCGCCGTACTCGGTGCCGGGGAGGCCGCTGCCGGGTCGCTGCCCGCGGAAGGCGCCGAACTGGTAGGCGCCGCCCATGTAGACGCCGTTGTAGCCGAGGGAGGGGTGGAAGCCGAGGGCGGCGGTGTAGGTGTTGGAGCCGTAGTCGCGGAACATGCCGGTGCTGCTGGGGTTCTTGGGGCGGGAGAAGAAGTCGGCGAAGGTGGGCTTGTCGAGCTGGAGCATCTCGTGGGGGTAGTAGTTGTTGCCCATGAGGTGCCAGGGCCAGGTCTTGGTGATGGAGTGCCACATGTACGTGCCGCGCTCGAAGGGGTCGGCGGGGTACATGCTGTAGACGTTGAAGGAGTGGTTCCAGGCCCAGTGGCAGCCGGCGGGGAGGACTTTGTCGCGGCTGTCGGTGTAGTAGGCGGCCCAGGCGATGACCATGTTGTGGGCGACGGACTGCTCTTTGAGGGCGCGGGCGCCGATGCGTGCCTTGCCCAGGGCGGGCAGGAGGATGCCGATGAGCAGGGCGATGATCGCGATGACCACCAGGAGTTCGATGAGCGTAAAGCCCACCACGCGTCGGTCGAGCCGCCGATTCATTACGCAGCCTCCCTGAGAAAAACCGCACCGAGACGAACGCCCGGACGAGCGCCGGGAACCGAGAAACACCATGCCGGACCCCACGGGAGACGTCTCCGATCCGGCAATCCGTCTACCTTCGGTGGAAACTCTAAACGAACGGCACATTTCACGCAAGGCGATTCGAGCGCAAACGACACGCGACGGGGGCGTTCGGCGGGTGCTAGGCGGTCATGCAGGGGGAAACGAGGACATCGGAGCCCTCGGCGAGGATCGGTGACGACGATTGGCGGCGGTCGAACTGACGCCGCGCCGGTGCACGGGTTGGTGAGCGGCGCTCGCGGAGGGAGACTCGCGGCTCACTCGGGGAAGCGTCGCGTGCCGGGAGGTAGGATGCGAGGACTATGGACGTGCCGCATGTTCGCCCGGGTGTCTGGCCACGTCCGATGTCGCCGGCGCGGATGGCGTCGCGGATCGTGACGGGTGACCCGACGGGTTGCCGGGTCGGGCTGCTGGGGCTGGCGGATGACCTCGGGGTGCGGCTGAACAACGGGCGGCGCGGTGCGGCGGGCGGGCCGGGGGCGTTCCGGACGGCGCTGTCGCGGTACGGCGTGGCGGAGCCGTCGGGGTGGGAATGGCCTGGCGTGTTCGACGCGGGTGATGTGGAGCCGGCGCCGGGGGAGGACGAGGATGCGCTGCGGGCGACGCACGCGCGCGTGGAGGAGGCGGCGCGGGCGCTGCTGGGCGCGGGGCTGCTGCCGGTGGGGGTTGGCGGTGGGCACGACCTGACGCTGCCGCTGGCGCGGGCGACGATCGAGCACGAGCGGCGGGCGGGGCGGACGCTGGACGAGGGCGTGTACTTTGACGCGCACCTGGATGTGCGCGAGCGCGTCGGGAGCGGGATGGCGTTTCGCAGGCTGATCAGCGAGTGTGGCGTGCGGCGGCTGTCGATCGTCGGGATGGACGCGTTCGCCAACGAGCGGGCGCACGTGGAGTGGTTCCGTGCGCACGGCGGGCGGGAGACGACGGCGGGCGATGTGCTGCCGCGGGGGGCGGCGTTCGTGAGCGTGGACATGGACGTGTTCGGCGCGGGGGAGGCGCCGGGCGTGAGCGCGATCAACCCGTGCGGGGCGGCGACGGCGGAGGTGCTGGGCGCGGTGCGGGCGCTGGGCGCGTCGGGGCGCGTGCGGTGCTTTGACATCATGGAGCTGAACCCGACCCTGGACGTTGACGGGCGCACGGCACGACTGGCGGCGCGGGTGTTCCTGGAGTTCCTGCGCGGCGTGGCGGGGTGCGCATGACGCTGGTGATTCGAAACGCGCGGGTGGTGACGTCGGCGCCGGGCGTGCAGCGGGGCGGGGCGATGGCACGGCTGGTTGATCTGCCGGGGCACGACGTGGTGGTGCGCGGCGGGGTGATCGCGGCGGTGCGACCGACCGGAACGGCGGCGGTGGGCGAAGACTCGGCGTCGGGGGCGGAGGTGATCGAGGCCGCGGGGCGGGTGCTGCTGGCGGGGTTGGTGGATTGCCACACGCACGCGAACTGGGCGGGCGACCGGTACGACGAGTGGGAGCGGACGCTGCGGGGCGAGCGGTACGAGGTGATTCTGGCGGCGGGGGGTGGGATCTTCTCGACGGTGCGCGCGGTGCGGGAGGCGTCGGTCGGGACGCTGCGCGATCTGCTCGGGGAGCGTCTGCGCGAGATGCTGGCGCTGGGCTCAACGACGATCGAGGTGAAGAGCGGGTACGGGCTGACGGGCGCGCAGGAGTTGAAGATGCTGCGCGCGGCGCACGAGGCGGCGGCCGGGTTTCCCGGGACGGTCGTGCACACGGCGTTGCTGGGGCACGCGATCGACCCGGATCGGCCGGGGTCTGTGCGCGAGACGATCGAGGAAACGCTGCCCGCGGTGCACGCGGAGTTCCCGGGCGTGGCGATCGACGCGTTCGTCGAGCGCGGGGCGTGGAGCGTGGAGGACGCGCGGCGGCTGTTTGAAACGGCGCGGTCGCTGGGGCATCCGGTGCGGCTGCACGCGGACCAGTTCACGAGCATGGGCGGGGTCGGGCTGGCGCTGGGTGTGGGGGCGGTGAGCATCGATCACCTGGAGGCGACGACGGCGGAGGATCTGGCGCGGCTGGGGGCGAGTTCGGTGATCGGCGTGGGGTTGCCGGCGTGCGCGGTGCACCTGCGTTCGGCGGGCGGGAAGGCGGCGGACCTGCGCGGGCTGATCGACGCGGGGGGCGCGGCGGCGGTGGCGACGAACCGCAACCCGGGATCGGCGCCGTGCGCGTCGCTGGCGCTCGCGGCGGGGCTGGGCGTGCGGCTGTGCGGGCTGACGCCGCGGGAGGCGATCACGGCGTGCACGGTGAATGCGGCGGCGGTGCTGGGGCTGTCGGATCGAGGGGCGATTTCGCCGGGGATGCGCGGCGACCTGGTGCTGCTGCGCGAGGGCGACCCGCGGAGCCTCACGCATTCGCTCGGGGGCGCGCCGGTGGCGATGGTGGTGTGCGCCGGGCGGGTGGTGCTTCGAACGGGCGGATGACGACGGCCCCGCCTCGCGGGCGCAGGTCCCAGCGCGCGGTGCACTCCGGGCAGGTGACGAGCCCGTCGGCGGCGTGCGGGGCGCCGTGAAGTGAATAGGCGCAGGACGCGCAGCGGGAGTCGCGGAGGAGCGCGCGTCGGGAGCGGTCGACGTGTCGTCGCACGGCGCGCACGCTCCAGGTGAGCAGGGTGAAGGCGAGGAGCACCTGGAGCGCGGCGAAGGGGGAGAAGACGAGGACGGCGACGACGACGGGGCCCAATGCGCGGGCCATCGCGAGGACGACGGCGACGTAGGCCACGGCGAGGGCGAGGGGCAGGAAGGGTTCGAAGGGCGCGAGGCGGGCGAGCGGATGCGGGGAGGGGATGTGCCATCTCCAGAGCACGGGCGCGGGGGCGTGCGCGTCGTCTGTGGAGGGGAGGCGGATCACCGGAGGGATTCGTGCCCGGCGGGCGCGGGGATGCGGCAGGCGCGACCTACCATGGGGCCCTGATGCCGAAGGTGCCGATCCTGAACGAGAGTGAGGTTGAATCGGCCTACGCGGCGGCGCAGAAGGTGGTCGAGGTGCACCGCCGCCTGTCGGAGTTTCTGGCGCACGGGCAGACGCTGGGACAGATCGACACGTGGGTGGGACGGACGCTGGAGGACCTGGCGTGCCGCTCGTGCTTCCGCGGGTACACGATCGCGGGGCACCCGCCGTTCCCGTCGCACGCGTGCCTGAGCGTGAACTCGTGCGTGGTGCATGGGACGGCGGGGTACTACCGCGAGGCGCTGAAGGCTGGGGACGTGCTGAAGGTGGATATCGGGGTGTGGTACCGCGGGTGGGTGGGCGACGCGGGGTGGACGTACGTGTTCGGAGAGCCGAGCGACCTGCTGACGCGGCTGACGCGGAGCGGGAAGGAGTCGCTGCGGCGCGGCGTGGACACGCTGCGCGCCGGGCGGGCGTACCTGGACTGGGCGGTGACGGTGCAGGACGTGGTGGAGAAGGAGTACGGGTTCAGGTGCGTGGAGAACTGGGGCGGGCACGGGATCGGGCGGAAGGAGGACGAGCGGTCGCGGCGCGGGCTGCACCTGCCGCCCCACCTGCTGAACCACCGCCCGCTGCGTCCGGACGGGTGGACGGAGGCGGGGCACCGGTGGGAGGCGGGGAACCTGGTGGCGGTGGAGCCGATGATCGGTGTGACGAGCGGGAAGACGGTGCAGCACGCGTTCGAGGGGAACCGGAAGCTGACGGACTGGCCGGTGTTCATCGAGGACGGGTCGCTGGCGGTGCACTACGAGCACGACGTGCTGATCACGGATGGCGCGCCGCGGGTGCTGACCGAGGGGTTGGAGGATGTGGCGGACGTGATCCTGCGGTAGCGGCGGGATTCGGCTAGGGGGCGTGCAGTGTCTCGGATCGACGAGGTATTCCAGGAACTGCGGGGGCAGGGGCGGCGGGCGCTGATGCCGTTCATCTGCGCGGGGTATCCGCGGCGTGGGGACACGTCGCTGCTGCTGCCGTCGCTGGAGCGGGCGGGCGTGCGGATCGCGGAGGTGGGGATTCCGTTCTCGGATCCGATCGCGGACGGCGCGGTGATCGCGGGGGCGATGCACCGGGCGATCGAGCTGGGCGCGACGCCTGGGAACATCTTCGCGGAGGTGGCGCAGATCCGCCCGTGGCTGAAGATGGCGCTGGTGGCGATGGTGAGCGTGTCGATCGTGCACCGGGCGGGCGGGATGCGCGGGTTCGTGTCGCGGGCGAAGAGCGCGGGGTTCGACGGGGTGCTGGTGCCGGACCTGCCCTTTGAGGAGTCGGAGGAGCTGCGCGGGGCGGCGGCGGACGCGGGGGTGTCGTGCCCGCTGATGATCAGCCCGAGCACGCCCTTGGCGCGCGCGGAGGCGATCGCCAAGGCGGCGACCGGGTTTGTGTACCTGCTGGCGCGGGCGGGGCTGACGGGCGAGCAGACGGCGGCGCCGGACGTGAGCGGGAAGGTCGCGCGGCTGCGCACGATGACGGACCTGCCGATCGCGGTTGGGTTCGGGATCTCGACGGCGGAGCACGTGCGTGCGGTGACGCGGCACGCGGACGCGGCGATCGTGGGGAGCGCGCTGGTGCGTCGGCTGGGGGAGATCGGCGCGAAGGGCGGGGATGTGACGGACGGGTGCGAGCGCTTCGCGGCGGAGTTGATGGCCGGGCTGGCGACGGGAGCGCTGCCGGCGGGGAAAGCCTGAGCGCGGCGGCTCGCGCCGGGTGGTGAAATCGACAGAAAACTGACTACCCCGGGGCGCATGACCCGCGAAGAATCGCGGGCCGGGGAGGGTCTCCGGGGCGTGGCGGGATGCCATGCCGTTCGCAGGGACGGAAAGGGAGCCATATGACGACGCCGCTGAACGGAAAGACGCCGACGATCGCATTCCATCGTGGGGAGGCGACGGGTCAGCAGCCGCAGCGTCGTGTGGAGGACCTGTACGGGGAGGACGTGTTCACGCTGCGGGTGATGCAGCAGCGGCTGCCGGCGGGGGTGTACAAGGCGCTGGTGCGGACGGTGGAGCACGGGGACCCGATGAACCCGTCGATCGCGGACGTGGTGGCGGCGGCGATGAAAGAGTGGGCGATGGAGCGTGGCGCGACGCACTACACGCACTGGTTCCAGCCGCTGACGGGGTTGACGGCGGAGAAGCACGACTCGTTCCTGGTGCCCGACGAGGACGGGGGCGCGATGAGCGAGTTCACGGGGTCGGCGCTGGTTCGGGGCGAGCCGGACGCGTCGAGCTTCCCGTCGGGCGGGCTGCGGGCGACGTTCGAGGCGCGCGGGTACACGGCGTGGGACTGCACGAGCCCGGTGTTCCTGAACCGCAACGGGGGCACGGTGACGCTGTGCATCCCGACGGTGTTCGTGAGCTGGACCGGCGAAGCGCTGGACAAGAAGACGCCCCTGCTGCGGTCGATGCAGGCGCTGTCGGAGCAGGCGCTGCGGATCCTGCGGATCTTCGGGACGGACGCGGGGGTGACGAACGTGATCGCGACGCTGGGGTGCGAGCAGGAGTACTTCCTGGTCGACCGGGAGCTGTACTACCGGCGCGAGGACCTGGTGACGTGCGATCGGACGCTCTTTGGGGCCAAGCCCCCGAAGCACCAGCAGCTGGAGGACCACTATTTCGGCTCGATCCCCACGCGGGTGATCGGGTTCATGAGCGAGGTGGAGCGGGAGCTGTACCGGCTGGGCGTGCCGGTGAAGACGCGTCACAACGAGGTGGCGCCGTGCCAGTTCGAGCTGGCGCCGATCTTCGAGACGGCGAACATCGCGAGCGACCACCAGATGCTGGTGATGGAGGCGCTGCGCCGGGTGGCGCCGCGGTACGGGCTGCAGTGCATCCTGCACGAGAAGCCGTTCGCGGGGATCAACGGGAGCGGGAAGCACGTGAACTGGTCGATGTCGACCAACACGGGCGTGAACCTGCTGGACCCGCGGGACGAGACGCACACGAACATGCAGTTCCTGGTGTTCCTGGTGGCGGTGATCCGCGCGGTGGACCTGCACGCGGACCTGCTGCGGGCGAGCGTGGCGAGCGCGGCGAACGACCACCGGCTGGGGGCGAACGAGGCGCCGCCGGCGATCATGTCGGTGTTCCTGGGGGACATGCTGACGGACATCATCGAGCAGCTGGAGTCGGGCTCGCCCCGCAGCACGATGAAGGGCGGGAAGATCGACATGGGCGCGCGGACGCTGCCGCAGCTTCCGCGGCACAGCGGGGACCGCAACCGCACGAGCCCGTTCGCGTTCACGGGGAACAAGTTCGAGTTCCGCGCCGTTGGTTCGTCGAGCGCGGTGGCGTGGCCGGCGACGGTGCTGAACACGATCGTGTGCGACAGCCTGGACTTCGTCGCGACGCAGCTGGAGAAGGCGCTGGGGAAGAACGCGGACGAGAAGAAGCTGCAGAGCGTGGTGCGCGAGACGCTGCAGAAGCTGGTGAAGCAGCACAAGCGGGTGCTGTTCGACGGCGACGGGTACACGGCGGAGTGGCACGCGGAGGCCGCCAAGCGCGGGCTGCCGAACTACCGCGAGTCGGTGGCGGCGCTGGAGCGGCTGGGCGAGAAGAAGAACGTCGACGTGTTCCGCAAGCACAAGGTGCTGAGCAAGGTGGAGGTGGAGAGCCGCGAGCACATCTTCCTCGAGAAGTACGTGAAGCAGGTGCTGATCGAGGCGGAGACGGCGGCGTCGATCGCGCGTACGCAGGTGCTGCCGGCGGCGCTGCGCCACCAGACGGAGCTGGGCGAGGTGGTGGCGGCGACGCAGGCGGCGGACGTGGACGCGTCGGAGGCGCGGGCGCAGCTCGAGGAGCTGTCCGAGCTGGTGATCGCGCTGCGTGGCGCGATCGCCGGGCTGGAGCGCGCGACCGACGAGCATCCCGAGGGGGTGCGGGCGCACGCGACGCACGTGCGCGACGCGGTTCGCCCGGCGCTGGCGGAGGTGCGCGAGGCGGTGGACGCGCTGGAGGCGCGCGTGCCGCGGGACCTGTGGCCCATCCCGACGTACCGCGAGATGCTCGTGATCCGGTAGGCGCGGCCCGGCTGGGCCGGGGCGAGTCCGGAGCGGGATCAGCGGTTGGACTGGTGAATGAACGCCATCTGCTCCACGTAGGGGCGGATGTGGGCGTCGTCGCTGGCGGCGAAGGCCTCGAACGGGGCGTCGACGTGCACGCGCCCGGCGTGGAGCATCACCACGCGCGGGCGCAGACGCTGGAGCAGTTGGGTGTCGTGCGTGACGATGATGCTCGTGCGGACGACGCCCGCGCGCACGCGGGCGAGGGCGGGCTGCGCGGCGTGGGTGGCGGCGATGAGGTCGTGGATCTGGGTGCTCATCTCGGGGTCGAGGCCGGCGGTGGGCTCGTCGTAGAGGAGCAGGACGGGGTCCATGATGAGGGCGCGGGCGATGGCGACGCGCTTGGCCATGCCGCCGGAAAGTTCCTCGCGGCTCTTGTCGAGCACGTCGGCGGGGTCGAGGCCGACGTCGGCGAGGGCGCGGAGGGCGAAGGGCCGGATGCGTTCGTCGCTCCAGCGTTTGATCTCGCGGGGCCAGAGGGCGAGGTTCTCGAGCACGCTGCCCGAGAGCAGGGCGTTGCGTTGGAAGACCATGGCCCAGTGCATGCGGAGGCGGTCGAGGCCTTCGTCGTCGAGCGTGGCGAGGTCGCGGAGCGGCGCGGCGCCGTTGGCGTCGGGGTCGGCCTCGTGATCGGCGACGAGGACGCGCCCGGCGTCGGGGCGGAAGTGCGCGGTGATGTGCTTGAGGAGGACGGTCTTGCCGCAGCCGGAGGCGCCGACGATGGCGACCAGATCGCCCCGGGGGATGCGGAGGTCGATGCCGCGGAGGACGCGGGTGGCGCCGAAGTCCTTGCGGAGGTCTTCGACGACGACTTCGCAGGGCGGCTCGGGCGGGGGCATCGGCGATCGTATCGCGGGCGAGGTTGTGGTCAGACGGTCTCTCGCACGGCGCGCTTGCGGATCTGGTCGGGGTGGCGGGCGTGCGTGATGGCGGTGTCGTAGGTGATCTCGCCGGCGTTGTAGAGGTCGAGGAGGGCCTGGTCGACGGTGATCATGCCGTGCTTGCGCCCGGACTGCATCTCGGTGTAGAGCTGGTGGACGGCGTTCTCGCGGATCTGGTGGCGGACGGCGCCGGTGCCGGTGAGGATCTCGCAGCAGATGACGCGTCCGCCGCCGGGCTTGGGCAGGAGTTGCTGCGCGACGACGCCCTGGATGGTGGCGGCGAGCATGAAGCGGATCTCGTTCTGGCGGCCCTCGGGGAAGGCCGAGACGAGGCGCTGGACGACGTCGGGCGCGCCGGGAGTGTGGAGGGTGGCGATGACGAGGTGCCCGGTTTCGGCGGCGGTGAGGGCGGTGTAGATGGTCTCGGCGTCGCGCATCTCGCCGATGGCGATGACGTCGGGGTCTTGTCGCAGGACGTGGCGGAGGGCGTTGGCGAAGTCGTGGACGTCGACGAGGACTTCCTGCTGGACGATGATGGACTTCTTGAAGGGGTGGACGTACTCGATGGGGTCTTCGATCGTGACGATCTTGGCGGAGCGCTCGGCGTTGATGAGGTCGAGCATGAAGTGGAGGGTGGTGGTCTTGCCGACGCCGGTGGGCCCGGTGAGGATGACCAGGCCGTGCGGCTTGCGGGCGAGGTCTTCGATGATGGCGGGCAGGCCGAGCTGCTCGCGGGCGCGGACGGCGAGCTCGCTCATGCGGATGCTGATCTCCCAGCGGCCGTTGCGCCGGTAGACGGTGAGGCGGGCGCGACCGACGGCGTGCTGAACGACGGAGATGCAGAGCTGCCAGTCGCGCTCGAGGCGGGCCTTCTGGTCCGGGGTGAGGAGGGCGAGGAGTGATTCGTCGATCCACTCCGGGGTGAGGGCGTCGCCCTTGGCGGGGACGATGTTGCCGTCGACGCGGAACATCGGCGGGAAGCCGGCGAGGATGTGGATGTCGCTGGCGTTGTGACGGCGGGCGGAGTAGAGGAGATCGCGAAGGTTCATCGACGAAGCCACCCTTTCAGACGGTTGAAGACGCCGGCCGGGGACGTCCCGACGACGGTCTTGTGCAGGTTCTGTGCGACGAGGAGGCGCGGATCGAGCTCGAGCGCGCGGCGGCAGCACTCCTCGGCCTTGCCGGTCTCGCCGAGATCGAAGAGGCACTTCGCGCGGACGGTCCAGGCGTAGGGCTCCGCGGGGGCAAGGCCGACGGCGTGCGAGGCGAACTCCAGGGCGGCGGCGGGCTTGTGGTGGTAGAGGTAGATCCGCGCGATGACGATGCGGTCGAACCAGTCGGCGGCGGGCTCGGCGATGCACTTGTCGAAGCAGTCGCGGGCGCGGGGCTGCCCCTGGGCGAGGAGCGTCTCGCCCCGCGATGCCCAGCGGAACGGGCCGGAGCCGGCCGCCTGCACGGAGGCGTCGCTGCAGATCTGCGCGGCGCGGGTATCGCCGACGCGCAGGCAGGCCTGGGCCTTGGCGGCGAGGAGGTCGCCGTTGGAGCGGAAGGCCTCGAGGGCCTTGTCGCTCCAGAGGCGCGCCTCGCCGTACTCGCCGAGTTCGACGAGCATCTGCACCTGCCCCACCCACGCGACGATGCGCGAGCGGTCTTCGCGCAGGGCGCGCGTGTAGAGCTGGAGGGCGGACTCGAACTCGCCCCGCCGGTTGGCGCGGGTTGCCTGGGCGAGGAAATGGTCGGCGGAGCGTGTGAGCGTCCCCTCCTGCGACTTGTCGGTCGTGTGGAGCGGCGCCTCGCTGGGCGGCTCTTCACGGCTGCCGAACTCGAGCCGGCTGAATCGGCCGTTCATGGGCGGGGCTCCTCGGGGTGGCGGGCCTGGGCGGGCGGGTGGTCGATCGAGCCGAAGCGGGACAGCGGGCCCGACCGCCAGAGGACTTTGCCCGTGATGTCGGCCTCGCGGACGACACAGGCCTTGATGTAGAGGTCGCGGGCGTTGGCGGGCAACTGCCCCTGGAAGTTGAACAGGGACGGGACGATGAAGTACTCGTCGTCGCCGAGCGAAATGCCGAAGGTGGGGAACCTGTACGGCGCGCGGAGGGGGGACGCGGACGCGGCGAGCGGGGCGCCGTTCACGAGGAGCGTCGAGTCTGCGCCGGAGACGGCGTCGCCCGGCCCGGCGACGATGCGGTCGACGCCTACCCCACCCCGGATGTACGCGCCGGGCACGGAGATCGCGTGGATGTCGTAGACGACGAGGTCGCCGGGGCGGAAGGAGTCGGGGCGATTCCAGCGCCCGGTGTGGATGACGGTGTCGCCGTTGCGGAGCACTTCGGTGGTGCCGATGCCGCTGAGCGAGAAGGGGCGGGCGACGCCGTGGAAGAGCCAGCGTGCGGGGAGGTAGATCGCGGCGTTGAGCAGGGCGTACATGCACAGGCCGACGAGGGCGCGGGTGAGGATCGGCTGGGTGCTGAGCACGCGGGCGAGGAGCAGGCTGATGACGAAGCTGTGCCACCCGACGAGGATGAAGTACATGAACCAGCCGTCGGCGACGCCGTTGAGGAGGAGGGTGGTCACGATGAGGGCGAGCCAGATGGCGATGGCGACGCGTCCGAACCAGCGGTAGCCGAGATAGCAGTGCCCCCACCCCGGGATGACGGAGCGCAGGAGGGCGGGGCGGTTGAGTTCCTGCGGGAAGATCGAACTCGAGCGGCGGGCGATGTCGGCGAAGGTCTGGCCAAGGGAGATGCGTGCGCGAATCGCGGCGTGGCGGACGGCCAGGGGCATGACGGCATCGGCGGCGCGGGGCGGGTCGATGGCGAGGGACGAGAAATCGAGGAGGCTCTGGCAGCGGGCGCACGAGCGCATGCCGGGGACGTTCTGGAAGTTGCAGTTCGGGCACTCCACGGGCGTCGTCCCTGCCTATTTCGTGCGGCCGTGCACCTGCTGGGGCGTGGTGATGCGGACGCTGCCGGGGGCGTAGTACTCGCTGGTCTTTTCGCGGGAGACCTCGCGGCCGACGATCTGGGCGAGCATGTCGGAGAGGCGCATGCACTCCTCGCCGCTGACGCCGGAGACCTTGACGGTGAGCTTGCCGGAGGTATCGATGCGGATGTCGAATTGTGGCGCGGACATGGGGTCTCCTCAGTGTCCCTGGCGGACGCGGATCTGGATGGACTGGTCCTTGTCGACGTGCTCGTCGACGACGGCGTAGTTGCGCTTCTTGAGCTCGGTGATGAGCTTGTGGTAGGCGAACTGCTGGACGACGCGCCCGGCGACTTCCTGGCCGATGCGTTCGAGCTGGGCCTTGGAGACCTTCTCGCCCTGGACGCAGAGCTTGAGCGAGCCGTCGTGGTCGCGCTCGAAGATGATCTCGATGTCGCCCTGGCGGATGACGATGCGCTCCTCGCCGAACTCGTCCTGGAGGACCTCGCTGTCGGGGATCTCGGCGTGGACCTTGCGCTTGACGGGCGTGTCGCGCTCGGGCACGGTGTTCTCGGGCACGACGACGGTGAAGCCCATGGAGGCGGCGACGCCGGCGACGGCGGCGGTGATCGAGGGCCAGGCGCCGACGACGATGGGGGTAAGGACGCAGACGCTGCTCATGGGTTCTTCCTTGTGGGGGGCCGGCGTTCAGCCGATCTCGAGCTTGCGCCCGCCCGCGCGGGCCGGCTCGACTTCGGCGGGGGTGGAGGCGGCGCGGGCGCGCCCGTCGGCCCAGGCGCGGAGGGATTCGATGCGCTCGCTCATGGTGCGCGAGAGCGGGACGGTCTGGGTGATGTTGCGGAGGATGTCGTCGGTGGTGAGGTCGCGCCCGAGGTAGAACGCGTCGTAGAGGGCGCTGATGACGGCCTGCTCGATCTCGGCGCCGCTGAAGCCCGCGGCGGCGGCGGCGAGGCGGTCGGTGTCGATGGCGGCGGCGTTGCGCTTGCGCTTGGCGATGTGGATCTCGAAGACGCGCCGGCGCTCTTCGTGCGTGGGCAGGTCGACGAAGAAGATCTCGTCGAGGCGGCCCTTGCGGAGGAGTTCGGGCGGGAGGTGCGAGATGTCGTTGGCGGTGGCGAGCACGAAGACGGGCTTGCTCTTCTCGCTGAGCCAGGTGAGGAAGGTGCTCATGACGCGGGCGGTGGTGCCGCCGTCGGCCCCGGCCGAGCCGCTGGAGCCGGCGAAGGCCTTGTCGATCTCGTCGATCCACATGATGGCGGGGGCGATGCTCTCGGCGACGGCGATGGCGCGCCGGATGTTCTGCTCGGAGCTGCCCACGAGGCTGGCGAACATGCGTCCCATGTCGAAGCGGAGGAGGGGCATGTTCCACTCGCGGCTGACGGCCTTGGCGCAGAGGCTCTTGCCGCAGCCCTGCACGCCGACGAGGAGCACGCCCTTGGGCGCGGGGAGGCCGAACTTCTGGGCCTGGTCGGTGAAGGCCATGGCGCGGCGCTTGAGCCAGTCCTTGAGTTGATCGAGTCCTCCGACGTCGTCGAGGGCGTCGGAGGCCTCGTAGTACTCGAGCAGGCCGCTCTTGCGGATGATCTGCTGCTTCTCGGCGAAGACGGTGGAGACGTCCTCGCCGTTGAGGGTGCCGTCGTTCACGAGGGTCTTGGCGAAGACGTTCTCGGCCTCTTGCAGCGTGAGCCCGCCGGCGGCGCGGACGAGCGCCTCGCGCCCCTTTGGGCTGAGGTCGACGGTGATCGACGCGTGCTGGGAGACATCCTTGATGATGCGGTCCAGGAGGGCGTCGATGTCGGCGGGCGTGGGGAGCGAGAAGTCGACCACGCAGACGTCCTTTTGCAACTCGGGGGCCAGTTCGAGGAGGGGCGAGCAGATGACGAGCGTCTTGTAGCTGTCGGCGAGGGCGCGGGCGACCTCGCGGACCTTGCGGATGATGGGGCGGTTGCAGGCGATCTCGGGCCTCAAGAAGGCGTTGAGGTCGTTGAACAGGTAGATCGCGGGTTCCTTGTGCTGGATGACGACGTCGAGGGCTTCGATCGGGTCGGTGACGGAGCGCTTCTTGCCGGCCGCCTGGCCCGGCGTGGCGCTGGCCTCGCGGATGCCCTCGGTGATCGACCAGACGTGCAGTTGCTTGTTGCGCCGGGCGGCGATGGCCTGCAGGTGCTGCTCGACGCGGGCTTCTTCCCAGCTCACGATGTAGAGCACGGGGTAGCGCGCGCGGACGAGCAGTTCGATGGAATCGCCCGCGGCGGAGGCGGTCGACGGGGTGGCGGGCGCGGGCGGGGCGGCGGTGATGCGGGGCTCGGGGCGCGCCGGGCGGGAGTCGGGCGCCGGGCTCGGCGCGCTCGACGCGGGGCTGCTCTTGGGGGCGGCCAGGCCGTTGCCGGGAGTTGCGGTCATGCGTGGGTTGCCTTTCGTGCGAGGATGTCCGCGCGCCGGGACAACTCGGGGTCCTGGGGCGCGAGCGCGGCGGCGATGGGGACGAAGTCGGGCGGCATGTCGTGCAGGTATACCCGCCCGTCGGGCGCGAGGCGGATGGTGATCACCAGGTCTTTCCCGCTCGGGTCGGCGCAGAGCATCGGCCGGATCGTGTCGGAGGGCGCGGTGCTCAAGCGCAGGCTCCCCGGCGTGCGGAGACGCCGAGCTGCACCATCACGCCGCGGGCCGCGGCGCGGTCGGCGCGGTCGAGCGTGCGTGCGAGTTCCGGGCTGCGGCGGCTCGTCGCGGCCCGCCACGCGGGGACGTACCCCTCCATGACGTGGAACGGAACGTCGGGCAGGTGGGCGTCCATCCACGCGGCGACGGGCCTGAAGCAGCATTCGAGGTGCCCGGGCATGAGCAGGTGCCGGACGATGAGGCGGGCGCCGCTCTCGCGCTGGCGTGCGGCGTGGAGGAGATTGCGAGTTACGACTTCCACGTAGCGGTCCACGGTCGCGATGCGCGAGGCGCAGGCGTCGTTGCCGAACTTGAAGTCGGCGAGGTAGATGTCGACGACGCCCTCGAGCAGATCGAGGACCGGGGGCGTCATGTAGAAGTTGGAGTTCAGGATGAGGGGCAGGTGGCGCGGGGCCGCGGCGGCGAGTTCGAGGATGGTGTGCAGGTGGATGCTGGGCTCGCCGCCGAGGAGGTTGATGGTGGTAGCCCCGGCGTCGACCTGGCGGAGGCACTCGTTGGCGAGCGTGCCGGGGTGCACGAGTTCGCCCCGCAGGGGGTCGAAGCACGTGGGAGCCTGCACGCAGAACTCGCAGCGGAAGTTGCAGCCGGCGAGGTAGACCATGTAGCTGGGGATGAGGTCGATCTCTTCGGCGTAGCTGAGGTGGCGCTTGAAGCAGCGGGAGGAGGCGCCCAGGCCGCACGGAGCGGGCTCGCCGGCGATGCGGTCGACGGCGCAGCGGCGCTCGCAGAGTTCGCAGCGTCGGAGCATGTCGGTGGCGTCGCGAGCGCGGGCCAGCAGGTGATCGGTCGTCGGTCGCACGAATGCCTCCAGAGGCGGAATCGTGTACCGGGTGCGGCGGGCCGCGGTTGCGGCGGGTTGCACGGGGAGTGGCACCCGCGGGCCGGGCGGTGGTCGGGCGGCGGAGGCCATCGCCCCGCGGGCGGAGGGGGAATGGGCCCGGCAGGATTCGAACCTGCGCACTACGGATTATGAGTCCGCTGCTCTACCGCTGAGCTACGGGCCCCTGGGGGGAAGGGTATTCGGATCCGGGGAGATTGCCGGGGCGGGCGACCCAGACCCACAGGATCCACGCGGCGAGGACGATCATTCCGGGGATGAACGGGGCGGCGACGCGGTCGACGGGCGTGACGACGACGAGGGCGGCGCCGGCGAGGTTGATCGCGATGATCGAGGCGAGCGCGAGCACGGGCCACGCGCGGCGTCGCCAGGCGCCGACGGCGGCGGCGACGCAGAGCAGGGCGAGGACGGGGCGGAGGAGCTGGTTGCCCCGGAAAAGGCGTTCGAACCAGGGCGCGAATGTCGGGGAGGTGCTCTCGGGGAGGGGGGCTTCGTGCCGTCGCACCAGCGGTTCCAGGGCGGCCCATTCCTGCTCGTAGACGTGATCGACGAGCGTGCCAACCTGAACCGTCGTGGGGTGCCCCTGGCTCAGACGCCGCAGCGGACGCGACATCCACTCGATCGACGGGGCGCTGGGGTGCTCGGGGTAGATCCAGGTCCCGGTCAGGCTGAGCATCGCGACGGCGCGCGCGCGCCAGACGGCCTCGGGCGCTCGCGCGGCCGACTCTTCGACCATCAGGGCGGTCGTGCGTTCGGCCCAGGCGGAGCGCTCGCGCAGTTCGCGGTCGGTGAGGCTCGCGGGGTCGGCGGGCTCGGGGCGTTCGCGGATGAGGGGCGGGATGTCCGGCTCGGTGGCGTCGAGCACGCCGTAGACGGCGCCGTAGTCGGACAGCAAGTGGGCGGCTCTTCGTGAAGAGAGGACGTCGTAGGTGGAGGGCGATACGGCGCGAGTCTGGTTGAGGTCGAGGGTGCCGTTGGACCAGGCGTTGAGGGCCTTGTTGAGGTTGACCTTGGGGAGGGTCATGCCCGGGCGGTCGAAGCGATCGGCGTGGATGACGTACCAGTGCCCGACGCAGGCGAGCGCGACGAGGAGGGCGGCGAGGGCGGGAAGGATCCGCCGCGAGGGGCGACCGGGCCACCCCGGAAGAAGGAGGATCGCCAGGGGCACGATCGCGAGGAGGGTCTGGAAGTTCTCTCGCAGAAGGGCGCCCAGGCCGGCGAGGGCGCCGAGGGCGAGGGCGGCGAGCATCGGCCTGGTGGTCGATCTGGACAGCAGGTACGCGAGTGCGGCGACGACGCAGGCGCCGAAGGTCTCGCGGAGGAGATAGGTCTCAAGAGTGATGAGGATGGGGTTCAGGCCGCAGGCCAGCGCGCCGAGCAGCGCGGGCGTCTGTGCGGTGAGGCGTCGGAGCGTGGCGTAGACGAGGGCGGGGCAGAGGAGGCCACCGGCGAGGACGAGCATGACGCGCGCCCAGGTGATGGGGTCGGCGCCGATGGCGACGGGCGCCGCGAGGACGATGGAGAAGAGCGGGGCCTTGAAGGGGGAAAGCCCGGAGAAGGACCCGTCGCGGGCGAAGCGAGCCGCGCCGACGAGGTAGTCGACGGCGTCGCCGGTCAGGATGAACCGCGTGCTGAGGGCGGCCCAGAGGTGGACGCCGAGCACGAGGCACGCGACGAGCGCGTGCCACTTCCAGGGTCGAGGCGCGAGCCAGGAGACGACGCACGAGCCGACCGCGAACGCGCCCGCAGCGCCGGCGGCGGCGGCGCACGCGGCCAGGGCACCAACAGCGTGCGCCCACCACGGGATCTCGGTTGAGACGCCGATCTGGGCGACGACGCCCGGCCCGGGATCCATGGGCGCGGCTTCGGCGTCGGGCGCGTCGGGTGGCGACGCGCTGCCCCCGCGGGACGTGACCACCGCGCCGAAGAGACGCACGGTGAGGCGCACGTCGCGGATGCTCTGGTGCGAGAGAGGTGACGGTCCGCGGACGCGGATGGACTCGATGGTGTAGGCGGGGAGGCGCTGGCGGACGTCGACCGTGCCGCTGCTGGCATCGGGCGAGGCGACGGTGACGACGCGGCGCTGCGTGGAGGAGGAGCGGAGGTCGACGGTCTGGCGAGCGCCCTCGTACTCGATCTCGACACGTCCGCCCTTGGCGGAGGCCAGCAGGTGGACCTCAAGCCCCCCGGCGGGCACGTGGGTCAGGACGCTGCCGCCGGAGGCGCCGAGGTAGATCAGGCCGGGCCCGTCGGCGGCGTCGAGCCACCGGGCGTTGTCCGAGGCGATCGCCTGATCCGCGCGCGGCAGCGGGACGGGCGGGGCGGAGCTGTTGGGCACGTGCATGGCGAGCAGCCAGATCTCGACCGGCTCGCCGGACGCCTGGGTCTGGGGCGGCACGCGGAGCGAGAAGGTGGCGCTGGTGTCGAGGTGAGAGACGCCTTCGAGCCACACGCCGTTGTACGGAGCGCCGTCGTCGGATCGCCACTCGAGCGCGCAGCGTCGGTTGCCGGGAAACTCGTCGATCCGCAGGGAGATGTCCCGGCGGATGCAGGCGGGGGCGGCGAGAACCCAGAGGATGACGCCGGCGGCGAGCACGCCCGCGGCACGCCACGTCCATGGATTGGCACGCCAGGGGCGGCGATGATCCATCGTGCTGGTTCCAGCCGGGCGTACCCGGCGCGGGCGGGGTGATCTACGGCGCGAACATCGCGTCCACGAATGCCTCCGGGTCGAACGGCTCGACATCCTCCGGCATTTCACCCGTGCCGATGTACTTTACCGGAATGTTCACCGCGTCGCGAATGGCGATGACGATGCCGCCCTTCGCGGTGCCGTCGAGCTTGCTCAGGAAGATCCCGGTAACGCCGGCGGCCCTGGAGAACTCCTCGGCCTGGCGCAGCGCGTTCTGCCCGCTGGTGGCGTCGAGGACGAGCAGGACCTCGTGGGGCGCGCCGGGGACCTGCTTGCCGATGACGCCGACGAGCTTGGCAAGCTGGCGCATGAGCGGGTCCTGGGTTTGCAGGCGCCCGGCGGTGTCGAGGATCAGGACGTCGACGCCGCGCGACTTGGCGGCGGCGCAGGCATCGAAGGCGACGGCGGCGGGATCGCCGCCCTGCAGGCCCTTGATGACGGGGACGCCCAGGCGCTGGGCCCAGATCTCGAGCTGGGCAACGGCGCCGGCGCGGAAGGTGTCGCAGGCCCCCACCATGACGCTGCGCCCCTGGGCCTTGAGGGCCGAGGCGAGCTTGGCGATGGAGGTGGTCTTGCCCACGCCGTTCACACCGGTGACGAGGATGACGGTGGGACGATCAGGGGAGAATCGCAGCGAGCGGTCGGCGGCGGGCCACAACGCCTTGAGTTCTCGCTTGAGATAGTCGAGCACCTCGTCGCCGGTCTTGATCCGACCCGCGTGGAAGTCGTCGCGGATCGTGGTGACGAGGCGGGCGGTGGTCTTGGGGCCGACATCGGCCTGCAAGAGGCGGGTTTCGAGTTCGGTGATGAGCGCTTCGTCGAGGCGGCGCCCCGTGAGAAGATTGCGGAGCCCCTGCACGCCCGTGACGAGCGCCTCGCGTGTCTTCTCCAGGCCCTTCTTGAGCGAGCCGACGATGGACTTGAAGAACCCCACTCAGCGCGCCTCCGCGGGGCCGGACAGGCGCTTCAGCACGCGGTCGAGGAGCGCGTTGACGAACGACGGGGATTTCTCGGTGCTGTAGTGGCGCGCGAGCTCGACGGCCTCGTTCACGACGACCGCGCCGGGTGTCTGGCCCAGCGTGAGTTCGTGGTGCGCGAGGCGGAGGATCGCACGGTCGACGGCGGGCTGGCGGTGCGTGGGCCAGTCGGGGGCGAGTTGGACGAACTCGGCGTCGGCCGCGGCGCGCGCGTCGTAGGAGCCGCGGACCATCGCGAGCACCCGCTCGTGGAGCACCGGGCCGAGTCCTTCCACGCGGGCGAGGCGCTGCTCGAGGGCGTCGGGGGGCGTGGCGCCGGCGTCGATCTCGAAGAGGAGCTGGAAGGCGAGCCGGCGGGCGGCGATGTTGAACGCGCGATCTCGCTCGACGGGGCTGAGGGCTTCGACGATCGCGAGGCCGGCGCTGTCGGCCGTGCCCGGGAGTTGGAGCAGGGCGTCGAAGCCGGCGATGCGGGCGGGGTCCGGCTGGGTCACCGGCGCCTCCGCGACTTGTCGGGGCGCGCGGGCGAGGCGGGCGCCGCCTCGCCGCTGGCCAGCGCGCGCAGCGTGCGCATGGTGTCGAGGAGCGCCTCCATGGATTCGGCGCCCTTGTTGCCCAGGCGTCCGCCCGCGCGGGCGCGGGCCTGCGCGGCGGTGTTGACGGTGAGCACGCCCAGCGAGACGGGCACGCCCGTGCGGAGCATGATGTCCAGCAGCGCGCCGGTGACGGCGTCGGCCAGCACGCGGTCGTGGATCGTCTCGCCCTTGATGATGCAGCCCAGGGCCAGCACGCCCTCGGTGTGCTCGAGCGAGGCGGCGGCGAGGCAGAGCACGGGGATCTCAAAGGCGCCCGGCGCCTCGACGACGCGCAGCGCCCAGCGATCATCAGCGCGGGCGTCGAAGGCGGCCCGTGCGCCGTCGAGCAGGCGATCGGTCACCGCCGCGTTGTAGCGGCTGACCACGACCACGACCTCCGGAACTTGCGGCACGCGTTTCGCCATGCGAGGGCGATGGTAGCGAGACATCGGCGGGGTCAGGGGCGCGGGCCGGGCCCGGGCTCAGAAGAGTTTCAGGGCGTAGAAGACCGCGGTGAACGCCAGGTCGGCGATGACGATCGCGACGACGCACTGGACGACGGTGCCCGTGGTGGCACGCCCGACGCCGGCGGCCCCGCCCGTGACCCGCAGGCCGTTCGCGCAGGCGATGACGCCGATGAGGAGCCCGAAGACGGCGCCCTTGCTGGTGCCGGTCATGAAGTCCACGACCTTGGCCTGGGTGAGCATGTTGTTGATGAAGGTGGTGGCGGGGATCTCGAGGACGGCGACGGAGATCGCCAGGGCGGAGAGGATCGAGACCACGCTGGCCAGCACCGCGAGGACGGTCATGCTGAGCACAGAGGCGATGACGCGGGGCACCACGAGGAAGCGCACGGGGTCGAGGGCGTGGGCCTCTAGGGCTTCGACTTCCTCGCCGACGACCATGGTGCCGATCTCGGCGGCGATGGAGGCGCCCGCGAACCCGGTGAGCACGATCGCGCCGATGAGGGGCCCCAGCTCGCGCAGCACGGCGACGGCGATGATGTTCGCGACCAGTTCCTTCTGCCCGAACTGGTCGAGCGGAGGCGAGAGCTGGAAGGCGAGGATGAGCCCCACCGCCGACGACACGAGCGCGACGATGAAGACCGACCTCGCGCCGATGCGCACCATCTGCGTGATGATCGCCGGACGCCCGATGCGCACGCGGCGGCGGGTGACGGAGCGCACCGCCCAGAGCATGGCCTCGGCGAGCAGGAAGACGCACGCGCCGATCTGGTCGAGCGCGGTGAGGACGCGGGCGCCCAGGAAGGCCAGGGGCGCGAGGAACGGCTTTCGCCAGAAGGGCGCGGGCGCGGGGCTGGGCGGAGGCGTCGCCATGCGTCACCCCTGGAGCGCGGCGTCAACGTCGGACGCGATACGGAAGACGGTGTGCAGGCGCGCGATCTCGAAGATCGCGCGGACACGCTCGGTGAGCCCGCTCAGGACGAGGGGCGTGCCGGACTTCTTGGAGATCTGGAGGGCCTCGACGAGCGTGGCGAGGCCGGGGGTGGCCATGTAGGGCACGCCGGAGAGGTCGGCGACGACGCGGGTGGGCCGCTGGTCGAAGGCCTGGCGCAGGTAGGTGCGGTACTCGGGCGCTTCGTGGTAGGCGATGTCGCCTTTGGCGGACACGACCACGGCGCCGGTGGCGTGGCGAGAGAGGGAGACGGCGATGGTCGGTCGGTCGGACATGGGTCCCTCACGGGCAGGCGGCGCGGGCCGGTGCGCTCGGCTGACGGATCTTCACCAGGGTCAGCCGCATCCCCGCGGCGCCTCGACGCTCGTACGCGACGTCGTCCATCACTTCACGGATGATGTGCACGCCCAGCCCGCCGGGGCGGATGTCGGCGAGATCGCGCCCGCGGATGGTGCTGGGGTCGACCTGCCGGGCCTCGTCCTCGATGACGATGCGCACGCCCTCGCCCCGGGCGACGTCGCGGAAGGGCATCACCGCGACGACGATCGGGCGGTCGGTGCGCCCGGCGTACCCGTGGCGGATGATGTTCGTGACGGCCTCGTCGACCGCGAGGGCGATCTGCGAGCACTGCGTCTCGGTGAAGTCGAGCTGGCGCGACATCGAGATCATGAGTTCGCGCAGTGCGCACAGGTAGCGGGGGTTGCTCACCATCTCTACGCGCAGGTCGGGGCGTTCGCTCACGGTGCACTCATCCCGTCCGGGCGTCCCCCCGCGACGCGCTCGGCCCACGCACGGACGGCGGGCTCGCGCTCGAATGACGGGGCCGCGGGATCGTACCCGAGACGCGTCCCGGTCAGCGACTCGAGCGTGCGGATGGCCAGGAGGCGGGTGGCGGGGTCGTCGCTGTCGAGCATGCGGACCAGGTCGGGGATGGCCTTGTCGTCGCGGGCGGCGTAGGCCTCGATGATGGCGGCGTTGCGGGCCGCCGGGTCGGGCGAGTTGAAGTCGGGGCGCACGCTCGCGGCGCAGCCGGGCACCAGCACCCACAGAAGGACGGCACGCGGGATCGTCACGTCCTCAGTCTACGCGTGCGGCCGAACGCCGCCCTCAACCGACAGGCGGCGACGGACTATGGTTCCGGCTCGCCTTGGAGGATGCCGGTCGGCGCCCATGAGCAGCACCCCACAGCCCGCAGTCGTTCATCCGCCCTCACCCGCCCCGGGCCTCGCCGCGCGCGATGACACGCGCGAGATCGTGCCCGTCCTGGACTTTGGCGGTCAGACGGCCCAACTGATCGCCCGGCGCGTGCGCGAGGCGGGCGTCTTCTCGCTGCTGGTACGCCCGGACATCACGCCCGGCGAACTGCGCGCGCTGCGTCCCAAGGGCATCATCCTGTCGGGCGGGCCCGCCAGCGTCTACGACGCGGGCGCCCCGACGTGCGACGCGGCGATCTTCGATCTCGGCGTGCCGGTGCTGGGCGTGTGCTACGGGCTGCAGTTGGCGGCCAAGGCCTTCGGCGCGGACGTTGCGGCGTCGGACCGGCGCGAGTTCGGGCGCGCCCACCTCTCGCTGGGCACGCGCGATCCGCTGTTCAACGGCGTGCCGGACCGCACGACGGTGTGGATGTCGCACGGCGACCAGGTGCGCGACGACGTCGGCGCGTTCGTGGTGCTTGCCTCGACGCCCACGTGCCCCCTCGCCGCGGTGCGGAGCGCCGTCGGCGGGCGCTTGTTCTATGGCGTGCAGTTCCACCCGGAGGTGACGCACACGCCGCACGGCGTGGACCTGCTGCGGAACTTTCTCTACGAGGTGTGCGGGTGCACGGGCAGTTGGCGGATGAGCGACTTCGCGGAGCGGGCCGCGGCGCAGGTCCGCTCGAGCGTGGGCGACGCGCACGTCATCTGCGGGCTGTCGGGGGGCGTGGACTCGGCGGTGACGGCGGCGCTGCTGCACAAGGCGATCGGCGATCGCCTGCACTGCGTGTTCGTGGACACGGGGCTGCTGCGCAAGGGCGAGCGGGCGCTGGTGGAGACCACGTTCCGCGATCACTTCCGGATCGATCTGCGGGTGGCCGACGCGGGCGAGGCGTTCCTGGCGGACCTCGCGGGGGTGACAGACCCGCAGGAGAAGCGCCGTCGGATCGGGCACCGGTTCATCGAGGTCTTCAAGGCGCAGGCGACGCGGATCCCCGGGGCCACGTGCCTCGCGCAGGGCACGCTCTACCCGGACGTCATCGAGAGCGGGCACGGGCACGCCGGCACGGCCGCGGGCATCAAGCTGCACCATAACGTCGGCGGGCTGCCGGCGGAGCTTGGGTTCACGCTCGTGGAGCCCCTGCGGGAACTCTTCAAGGACGAGGTGCGCAAGCTCGGCAGCGTGCTGGGCCTGCCGGATCAGCTCGTGTGGCGCCACCCGTTCCCCGGCCCGGGGCTCGCGGTGCGCGTGCTGGGCGAGGTGACGCGTGAACGCCTCGAGGTGCTTCGGCCGGCGGACGAGATTTTGCTGGAAGAGATCGTCGCGGCGGACCTGTACCGCAAGACGAGCCAGGTCTTCGCGGTGCTGCTGCCCGTGCAGAGCGTGGGCGTGATGGGCGACGGGCGCACGTACGAGAACACCATCGCGGTGCGGGCGGTGGAGACCGAGGACTTCATGACCGCCGACTGGTCGCGCATCCCGTACGACGTGCTGGCGAGGATCAGCAGCCGCATCATCAACGAGGTGCGCGGGGTGAACCGGGTGGTGTACGACATCAGCAGCAAGCCCCCCGCGACGATCGAGTGGGAGTGATCCGGTGGCGCGCATGCCCCGTTCGACGCGCCCGGCTCGCGACGCCGCGCCCACGCGGCCGGCGCCCAAGGGGCCGGCCCCGGCGGTCCGTGGCCTCGCCCGTGCCGCGTGTGTCGGCGAACTCACGTTTCTCCGCCTGCCCACCGGCGCCGACCGAGACGAATGGGTCAAACTGCGCGAAATCAGCGAGCGGCACCTGCTGCCATGGGATCCGACGCCCCCGGGCATGGACGAGCCGCCCCCGGCCGACATTCTGTTCGGGAAACTGCTCTCCACGTGCGACACCGAGCACAGCCGGCGGTATCTCATCTGCGCGAAGGACAGCGGCGGCATCGTGGGGCAGGTGAGCCTGAACCAGGTCTTCCGGGGCCCGTTCCAGAACGCGGTCGCGGGGTACTGGATCGGCGCGCCGTTCACCCGGCGCGGGTACATGGCCGACGCGCTCCGGACGGTGCTGGCGCACGCGTTCCAGGACCTGCGCCTGCACCGCGTCGAGGCGAACATCATCCCGCAGAACGTCGCGTCGATCGCGCTGGTGCGGGCGGCGGGGTTCCGTCTCGAGGGGCTGTCGCTGCGGTACCTCCGCATCAACGGCGCGTGGCGCGACCACGAACGCTGGGCGATGACCATCGAGGACTGGAACGCGCTCAGCGCACCGGGAACGGCTCGTGCACCTCGCCGGGCGCCCACGTCAGGCGCACCGCGCGGAGGTTCATCAGCGCGCCGCGGAACTCGCCCCCCGGACGGACGGTGATCGTCGTCGGGCCGCCGTCCTCGAGCAGGATCGATTCGGTGCGCACGACGGTGAACGTGCCCCACGCGCCGGTGCTCGGCACGACGCCCGTGAACGAGGTGCCCCCGAGCTCGACGACGAACTCGGAGCCCGCGAACTCGGGCGTGCACGACACTTCGATCGAGACCCAGTACTGCCCGGGCTGGGCGTCGAACGTCCACGACGCGGCGTCCTCGGGGTTCGTCCAGAAGCCGAGCGACCCGCCGTACTTGCTCTCGTAGCGCAGGTGCGAGCCGGTGATGTCGGCGTCCTCGGGGCGCAGGTCGATCACGCCCTCGGCGTCGGCCCGGGGCAGCACGACCGTCACCTCGGGCTCGCCCGCGATGGGCAGGCGCACAACGCGGACGGGCATCGGCGCCGGCGCGTCGGGGGGCGTCGCGGGCAGTTCGATCACGAGGTCGTCATCCACCCGGCGCACGGGGAGGGCGGCCTCGCTGCCAAGAAGCGTCGCGTCGCCCGCGGGCGCGTTGCTGAGCCCGGGGACGCGGAGCAGGCCGCCTTCGGGCCAGTCGAAGACGTGCAGGTACAGCACGCCGGGCTTGGCGGTGCAGCGTCCCCACGAGAGTTTCTTGAACGGCCCCGCGCTCGTGGCGTAGATGGACTCGGCGTGCACGTCCATCCATCGCGCGATGTCGGCCATGCGCGAGAGGGATGCCTCGGGGATGAGCCCGTCGGCCGTGGGCCCGACGTTCAGCAGGTAGTTCCCGCCCTTGCTCGCGACGTCGACCAGCGTGCGGATGAGTTCGGCGGACGACTTCCAGTTCTGGTCGTCGCTGCGGTACCCCCACGTGTCGTTCATCGTCATGCACGATTCCCAGTCGACGCCCGGGAGCCCTGTCCGCGGCACCTCCTGCTCGGGCGTGCCGAAGTCACCCGCCCACTCGCCGGCCCGGTTGAGCCCGGCCATGTCGTTGCGACCCTTGTCGACGCGGTTGTTCACGAGTATCGAGGGCTGCAGCGATCGCACGAACGCGTCGAGGTCCTTGCCGCGCTCGCTGGTCCAGGTGCTCTCCCACTCGCCGTCGAACCAGAGCACGCCGACCTGCCCGTAGTTCGTCAGCAGTTCGCGGAGCTGGCCCTTCATGTAGCCGACGTAGCGGTCGAGGTCGGCGCCGTCGGCCGAGCGGGACTCCCACCCGCGCCGGGGGAGGTAGTCCGGGTGATGCCAGTCCATGATCGAGTAGTAGAACCCGAGGCGCACGCCCTCGCGTTCGCACGCGGCGGCGAGTTCCTTGAGCACGTCGCGCTTGAAGGGCGTCGCGCCGATGTCCCAGTCGGTGCCCGCGCTGTCGAAGAGCGCGAACCCGTCGTGGTGCTTGGTGGTGATGACGATGTACTTCATCCCCGCGCGCTTGGCCGCACGCACCCAGGCGTCGGCGTCGAAGAGCACCGGGTTGAAGCGGTCGCGCAGGGGCTCGTAGGCCTCGACGGGGATCTTCGCGTTGGTGAGGATCCACTCGCCCGTGCCGCCGGCGCGCGTGCCCCCCCACTGCCCGGCGGGGATCGCGTACAGCCCCCAGTGGATGAACATGCCGAAGCGCGCCTCGCGCCACCATTCCATCCGCGCATCGCGTGCGGCGGGGGACTCGGCGGGCGGGGACGCCTGCGCCCGCGCCGGCTCCGGGGGCGCGGCCAGCACGCTCAGCAGGCCCGCGACGACGCACGCACGCACGACTTCGGCTGACTTCATGGCCCAAGCGTACCGGCGCGCGGGCGGACGCGTGGGCTACACCAGACGCGTCCGGCCCGGGACGGGCACCTCGGGCGTGGGCCAGTCGCCCCACACGAGTTCCCGCGGCGTGAGGTCTTCCTTGGATTCCAGCGCCTGCTGCCACGACACCGTCTGCCCGGTGTAGGCGCTCATCCGCGCCATGATCGACATGAGCGTCGAGTAGGCCGAGCGTTCGGCGTCGTTGATGGGCGTGCCGGCGCGGATCGACGCGAAGAGTTCGTTGTGCTCAACCTGGTACATGTCGCGGTCGGTGGGCCCGGCGTACTTCCAGATCGTGCCGCCCGCGCGGTCGGTGAGGTGGTACGTCGGCGCCCAGCCGTTGACGACCGCCATGCCCTTGGTGCCCCAGACGTAGTCGGTGTTGTCGGACGGGCAGCGGTCGATCTGGCGGCAGTCGTGGTGCGTGCGCATGCCGCCCTCGTACTCGTAGGTCGCGGAGAAGTGGTCGAAGACGTTGCCGTGCTCCGGGCCGCTGCGGGCGGCGCGCCCGCCCAGGCAGATCACGCGCTGGGGCCAGCGGTCGCCGGTGGCCCAGGCGAGGCGGTCGATGCTGTGGCACGCCTGCTCGACGATGTGGTCGCCGCTGATCCACGTGAAGTGCCACCAGTTGCGGAACTGGAACTCCAGGTCGCTCCACTCGGGCTTGCGTGGGTTCTTGGAGAGCGTGCCGGTGTGATACGTGGTCTGCACGCTGACGAGGTCGCCCAGGGCGCCGGCGTTGATCTGCTCGAACGTCGCGCGCATGCCGTCGTTGTACCGCCAGCAGAACCCCACGACCAGCGACAGCCCCCGGCGCTTCGCTTCCGCGGCGCTCTCGAGCACCGATCGCACGCCGGGCGAATCGACGGCCATGGGCTTCTCGGCGAAGACGTGCTTTCCGGCCTTCACCGCCGCGGCGAGGTGCGCGGGGCGGAACACCGGGTGCGTGCACAGCAGCACGACGTCGACACCCGAGTCGATGACCTTCTGGTAGGCGTCGAAGCCGACAAACCGGCGTGCGTCGGGCACGTCGAGGCGCTCCGCCGGCACGCTCGAGCCGATGCCGCCCAGGCACGAGGCGATGCGATCCGGAAAGATGTCGCCCACGGCGTGGAGCACGCTGTCGCTGTCGGCGCGCAGGGCCTGCACCGCGGCGCCCGTGCCGCGCCCCCCGCAGCCGACCAGGCCGATCTTGAGCTTCGCGCGGGCGGGCGTGGGCGAGGCGTGCAGCAGCGCGGGCGAGAGCGCCACCGCGCCGGCGATCTTCATGACGTCGCGGCGTGACCATCCGGCCTCGCGCCCCGTGCCGTTCGACTGTGCTTCGTGGTGCCGCATGGTGATCTCGCTCCCTCGCGCCGCATGGCGTGCTGTGCCTCTGGCGTGACGCCGCATGCTACTTCACCTACGGGCGTTCCGCCCCGGGCTTCACAGGCACGGACGGCTTCGCAGGCAGGGCGGGCTTCGCGGGCAGGGCGGGCTTCGCGGGCAGGGCGGGCTTCGCGGGCAGGGCGGGCTTCGCGGGCAGGGCGGGCTTCGCGGGCAGGCCGGGCTTCGGGGGAAGGCCGGGCTTCGGGGGAAGGCCGGGCTTCGGGGGAAGGCCGGGAACCTCGGGGTTGTCGTTGGGCGGCGAGGCCGCGGGCATGTCGCAGACGATCCGGAACCCGACGAACGGCCCGTCCGAAAGCCACCACGCGCTCTTGGGGATCTGCGGGTCCGAGGCGTTCCAGGAGGGCTGCTGCGTCTGGCGGGCCGAGGGCGCGAGCGCCGGCGCCTCGTCGCGGTACGACCCGCCCTTGGTCACGGGCTGGCCGTCGCGCCCGACGACCCACTCCGCAACGTTGCCCTGCATGTCGAGCAGCCCCCAGGCGTTGGGCTTCTTGCCCGAGCGCGGGTGGGGCGTGCCGTCAGAGTTCGCCGCGAACCACGCGTGCTCGCCCAGTGTCGTCGGATCGGGAGGGCCCGACTCGACAACGCCCGCGCGGCAGGCGTGCTCCCACTCGGCTTCCGTGGGCAGCCGGTACGACTTGCCGGTCTTCTTCGACAGCCACACGCAGAACTCGCTCGCGTTCTTGTACGACATGCTGATCGCGGCGTAGCCCTCGTGCCCGAAACCCCGATCCGGCGGCAGGTACGGCTTGCTCGGGCGCGTGACCGCGTCGACCGTGCCCAGCCCGGCCTCTTCGTCGAGGCGGTACACGTACACGTCGAAGGCTTCCCAGCCGACCTCGGTGCGGCTCATCCAGAAGGCCTTGACCGTGCCGTCGGCCGACGCCGGGATCGGGACCATCTCGATGCGGAACGCCGCCGCCGGGACGGGCTCGAAAAAGGGCGACGGCCGCGGGGTGTTCTCGGACTGGGCGGGCGCCTGCGGGGCGGGAGGCTCGTGGATCGGTGCGGCCGCGCCGGGGACAGAGAAAAGCGAGGCGGCGACGAGCGTCACCCCGGCGCCCGTCCGCCCGCCTCGCCTACTCCCACGCCCGGTTGGGCTCGCTTCCCAGAACAGGTCGCGTACCCGTCGGTTCTGCTGCTGCCTCACGCCATCCTCCTCGACAGAATACCTCAATGTGCGATCGGGGGCAACGGAAATTCAACCGAGTCTGAACCTAGAGGGCAAACCCCGCCCCGCGGCGCAGGCTTTCCCGCTTCGCGTGGATCATCGTGGTGACCGCGACGGAGTCTTCCAGGGTCGGGTGCTCGGGCACGGGGCGCCCTTCGCGCCGTGCCTGCACGCAGGCCACGAAGTGGGCCATCTGCAGTTCGTACCCGGAGCCCGCGGGGAGGTCCGGGCTGGTGGTCTGGCCATCGGACGTGACGGCCACCGTCGGCGTTCGCGAGAGATCGAACTCGATGGTGGCGCGCTCGAACTCCGCCCCGTACCGCATGCGGAACCCGCGGCCGGACGAGGGCATCCACCCGCCCTCGGCGAGGACCACCATGGCCGTGTCGTCGTAGCGGTACATCGCGGCGACGTGGTCGTGCGTGCCGACGCACACGACCTCGCGCGGGCGACCGAGCAGGTGCAGCACGAAGTCGGCGTCGTGCACGTGCAGGTCGAAGATCGCCCCGCCGCAGCGGGATTCGTCGCGGTAAAAGTCCGACCATTCCGGGCGGCTTCCGAGTCGCGCCAGGCGCAACGCGCGCAGCGCGCCGAACCGCCCGTCGCGCACGACCTCGCGCAGCAGGGGCCAGCCGGGCCAGAATCGCATGCACATGGCCGGGATGGCCAGGCGCCGCGCGCGGTCACGCTCTTCGATCAGCGCCGCGATCTGCTCGGCGTGCAGCGCGACGGGCTTCTCGACCAGCACGTCCAGCCCGGCGCGCAGCGCCCGCGTCGCCAGGTCGACGTGCGTGTCGGTGGGCGTCGCGATTACCGCGGCGTCGACCAGCCCGGACGCGAACAGGTCGTCGGGCCGCTCGAACGCGACGGCCTCGCCCGCGTCGAACGCGCCCCCGGTGTTCAGGTTGCCCGCGACGCTCCCCGACCCGCGCCGGCGCTCGCCCTGGTGGTCGCACGTCGCGGCGAGACGAGCACCGGGCACGGTGCCGACCGCCCGCGCGTGCGTCTGCCCCATGAAGCCCATGCCGACGACGCCGATCCGGATGCTCACGAACCGCCCTCCGACGCCACGGCGCGGGCCGTCTGTCGCAGCACCTCGGCCGCGCGGCGCACGTCCTCGACGCGGGTCTCGCCGGCCTCGCGTTCGATGATGACCGACCCCTCGAATCCTCGCAGCACGTGCGCGAACTCACGCCAATCGACCTGCCCGGCGCCGACGGGCACCTCGGTCCCCCACTCCCCGGGCGTAGTCGCCACGGTCGCGTCCTTTGCGTGCACCTGGCGCGCGTGCGACCGGAGCATGCGCAGCGCGTCGATCGGATCGCCCATCCCGTACAGGATCATGTTCGCCGGATCAAAGTTGACCCCGACCTGCCAGCGCGTGGGCAGCGACGCGTTCACGGACTGCAGCACGTCGATCAGCGTTTCGGCCGTCTCCTGGCCCGTCTCGAGCGCCAGACGCACGCCGCGCGACGCGAAGAGCTGGGCGAGTTGGCGGACTCGGTCGACCATCGTGCGGCGTTCGGGGGTGAGATCGTGCGGGAGAAAGCCCGCGTGGAAGGTCACGAGCGAGAGCCCCAATCGCTGGGCCAGGGCGGCGTTGGCCTCGGTCGCGCGGAAGTTGTCGCCCCAGAGGGCGTCCTGGCGGACGCCGCCGGTGCGCCGGATGCTCTCGAGGGTTGAGTAGTCCTCGCCGTGCATGGCGATCATGCCCGAGACGACGATGATGCCGGCGTCGCGGAGCGCGCGGACGGTGGCGTCCTCGTCCCACTGCCCGGACCGGATCGGGTCAAGAGCGAGCTGCACGCGCGCAAGCCCGCAGGCCCGCACGGCCTCGCACAGGTCCGCCGGCGACCCCGGTCGCAGCGACCACGAGCACACGCCCAGACGCTCAGTGAACGCGGCGTTCATGTGCCGCGCCCCGGGCTCGTTCCGATGCGCGTCGGGCCGCCCGCCGCGCCGACCGACCTGCCTCCGCGTGCGTTCCGCATCCCGGCAGCCTAGCGGGATCACCCGCCCGCGGCCATACCGGGTGGATCGGGGCAAAGAGCAAAGCGGGCGGCGAACGCGGGACTTGCGTCGCTGTCGTGTGCGCCGCCTTGACTCCGCGTGGGGGAGCCGCTAGGGTCCGGCCAGACTGCGGGGTAGAGCAGCCTGGTAGCTCGTCGGGCTCATAACCCGGAGGTCGTAGGTTCAAATCCTACCCCCGCTATTCGCATAACCCCCGGGTCGCAAGACCTGGGGGTTGTCGTTTTGTTGACGTTGATCGTGGTCCGGTCGGCGCGAGGCGCGGTGCGAGTTCTCAGCGTCTTCGGAGAGCAGCGACCATGCCTCGCCAACTCGAACACAGGTACCGCGCCGGGGTTTGCGACGCGTTCTCCGGAGTTCGTGCCCGATGCGGCGCTCACCGAGTAGTTCCCGCTTCCCAGCATCGGGCCGCCCGAGACGGCCATCTGCGAGATGCCGCCGCACTCGGCGCGACCGCCTATTCGGTGGTCGCCTGCGTCTCGCGGACTGTCGCGGCTGCCGACCGACGCCGACGAACCGCGCCGCTCAGGCCCAGGACAGCCAGAAGAACCGATGATGAGGGCGCGGGAACCAGGGTACTGACGTCAAGCATGAACGCGTGCGCGTAGCCGTTCCCGCCGGGGCCGTTGTAGTAGCCCGTTCCAACGATCAGGCCGTTGTTGTTGATGTCGATGGTACGTGAGCTTGAGCTTCCGAGGACCCAATCGGCTCCCATCGCCGGATTGGTGGTGTTCAGCCAGGCAGCAAGATCGATGGCGGTGTGGGCGGCGTCATTGAGCCAGAGGGTTGGCCAGACCTCCGGGCCTGTGGAGCGTCTGGAATACCCGACAACAAACCCGGCATCGTTTATGCCGAACGCTTCGCTGTAGTCGCCGCCGAGAGTCCCAAGATCCACCATAGTACCGCCGGCGCCGGGCGTGCCGGAGTACAGGAAGGCGTGATACTCGGTGTCGCCGGTCAGGGCCGAGGTGCCCGCCGTTTGCCCCGCGTTGTTGATCGCGTAACCAACGCTGTTCATTCCTCCCAAGGTACCCAGGTCCGCCATCGAGCCTCCTGCGCCGGGTACTCCAGAGTACACAAACGCGCGACCGGCGGCGTCGCCGGTCAAGCCAGCCTGACCGACAATTTGCCCAGCATTGCTGATATCCCAAGCGACGCTGTATGTTCCGCCGAGGGTACCCAAGTCCGCCATCGAACCGCCCGAGCCGGGAACGCCGTTGTACAAGAAGGCGTGATTGAACAAATCGCCGGTGGTTTGAGAGGTGCCAACAACGCTTCCGGAATCGTTGATGCCATAGGCGCCACTGCTTGTTCCACCAAGCGTGCCCAAGTTGGCCAGCGATCCGCCCGAGCCGGGTACGCCGCTGTAGACGACTGCTTGGCCGAACGAAAGGCCCGCAACTTGCCCGCCATTGTTGATGGCTCGCGCATCAACACTCCCCAAGTTGACCATCACTCCGCCAGAACCGGGAACACCAGAGAAACGAAATGCACCGTCAGCAAAGCCGGTATCGGAAACGCCCGTGGCTTGGTTCGCGTCGTTGATCGCGCTGGCGTAGCTGTGCAAGCCCCCAAGCGTACCGAGGTTCCAGATGTCCCCACCATCGGCATGCGCAATGCCGGCCCCCACCCAAAGGGCCACAGCAGCAGCGGTCAGCGATTGGACGTCCAACCAGTCAAACCGCGCCGCGCACTTCCATTTCGCCCCCCCCCCGAGTCGAACACCGTGTCATCGCGCGGACAGGGAGAGTTTGAGAGCTCAAGTTCGACCCCTTCCTTCCCATTCCGCGAAGTTGCCCACACCGGGCAGGACCTGTCCTCACAACCACGGGCTTGACTGGTGCATCTGATCGGATGCGAGGCGAGCCGTCGGTCCGAGGGTGGGCGGCCCAGGGCACCCGGCTATGAGAGTTGGTATTCATCTGCGATTGGCCCTTCCAGACTGCGGTTTCCTGCGGTCAAGTCCGGTTTGGCTCGACAATCCCCAGAGGAGTTAGCCTGGCCCCATTACCGCGCTGTGCAGAGTGAGTATACACCGCCATCGCCTCAGGTGCACGCGCACTTCGGAGGCTTTGCGGGCCTCCGGGGTCGCGCGGGGTCGGTTCAATCCTGCAAAGTCCGGATGGAAGCGACAGCGGCCCCGTCTTCAACTCGGGGCGCAGGGAGGCTGGCCGCGGCCGGCCCATGGCACCTGTCGCGGACCGACGAGCCGTAGGTACGCCTCGTGGACCATGGCGGTGGCCGAGAGGTGTGGGCGTTTTGTTGCCCCGCCAAATGTGATTCGGCGGCGCGGCGGAGCTGGTCATAGGCCAGGGGAAGCCGGCGGCCGGACCCCCGGCATCGCACCGAGGCACGTGCGTGCAGGCGATCGCCCTTGGCGCAGCGTCAACGAAAGGGGCTCCCACGAGTAACCCGCGGCGGCCGATTGAACCTGCCGGGCGTCCGCGCCCTCGCTTCGTGTCTCCGGGGCTTTGGGAAGAGGTTCGTCACACCGCCTCTCGTCCTCTACTTTTGGAAATGACGAACCCCCGTGTCGCAAGACGCGGGGGTTGTCGTTTTCAGTCTCGCTCGGTCACCGGGTGACATCCGCACACGACGGCAGCATTCGTCGTCGCCGGAGACGCTTTGAAACTGGGTCGTGGGGAGATCAACATCCGGTGGCACTCTGCGCGCCGCGTGGCTGCAGAGTGAAACGGGAGGAATACCCCGCTAGAGTGATTGGCAATGGCGAAGTCCAGATCACCGGCCGAGGTTCTCGCGAAGCTTCGCCCCGAAGAGACGGATACCCCGGCGACGCAAGCCGCGATCAAGGACGCGGAACGCGTGCTCGGCGTGAGGCTGCCGGAGGAACTGAGATCGCTGCTGCTCGTCCGAAACGGCGCGAGGTTACGGCTCAACCGGTTCACGTTGAAGAAGAAACCACCGGCACAGTCCTTCGCGCGGAAGAGCTATCACATACGTTCGATCCCCGGCGTTGGTGGTGGCTCCGGCGATGATATCGTGGAGCTGCGGGGCGTCGCCGCTGACGAATGGGGGCTTGCGGAAAGGCTCGTGCCGCTCTTCGGCGACGGGCACTGGTGGTGCTGCCTGGACTACCGCGTAAGCGGCCCGAACGGGGAACCCTCGATTACCCACGTTGAGCCGGGCGAGACCTCCGCGGATGAACCGCTCGAGATTCCGATCGCGGGCTCGTTCGCCGATCTCGTGGCGGGACTGTCCAGGGATCCGGAGAGCCTGACACCCGCGCTGATAGCGCTGGACGAAGGGGCCCCGACTCGTCAACATCTCGAAGCGGTTCTCGATGGCCTGGGGTACAAGAAGTGGTCGTGGCCGGGCTCTTCGCAGCGCACGCCGCCTCCGGCGTGGGAAACCCAGAAGTATTCGAGTTTCGTGAATGGGTGCGACGCTCGAATCGAGCTGTGGACGAACCGCCTCTATGACATCTCTCAACTGCTCACCGTCGAACGCCCGGAGAAGCATCCGATGCTCCGCGTCTCCGTCTCGCCGAAGGATGAGGAGGCATGCCTGCGAGAGCTGCTCGACGCCCTGGGCACGGGCGCGGTGCTGCTCCACGGGCTTGAGTAGCGGCGTGCCCGGCGGCGTCGACGAAGGCCGCTTGAGCGAAGCGAAGGTCTCTGCGAAACGACGGCTTCGGCGGAGCGATGTCCGCCTCAGAAGTTTCACTGCAGCCCGACACTTCCGATCACCTCGGTGTAGTCGCCTCCGTTGAAGGCCTTTGTGTGCTCTCCGAGGAACATTACCGTACCCCTGCGTTGAGGATCCATGCGCCGGCACGGCCGAGTTCTCGCAGAGGGATCGATGCCCGTGCGCCGATCTGCGCGAAGCCGAACGTGGCGTCGGCGAACTCCAGCCGACGGCCGGCATCCTGGACCACGAACGTCGCATTCGATGCCAGGCTTCGCGCCGCCGCCTGGTGTCGCGCCGCCGCGATGCCGTCGGGGTGCACGTCGACGCCGGTCACCGCCGCGCCTGTCCGCTCGGCGATCCGGAGGGTGGGGCCGCCCGAGCCGCACGCGATGTCGAGCAGGTGGTGCTGCGCCCCGACCGCACACCACTGGATGAAGCGGTCCTGCTCGGCGGCGGTCATCCAACTGTTCTGCCCGATGTCCTCGCCCCACGTCGCCCGGCGGATCTCGCGGTACACGTCCTTGTCAAAGCGGGTGTAGGTCGCGTCGTAGAACGGGACCGCGGCCTGCTGGTTCGCGTCGGGGCTGCGTGGCGCGGACATGCGGAACCTCCGAAGCGGACTTCACGAGCACACGCCGCGTGAGCGATCGAAACCTCGTGCGCGGCCGGCGGCACGCGCTCGGCGCGTGCGTTCCCGAGCCGTGGACTTGTGTCGTGCGCCGCGGGCGGGCGGTCGTAAGACCGGTGTCCCGGCACCGCGGCCGTGCGGCCGGCCCACACACGCACGAGACGACGCGAGAACACGCTTCCGCGGTCCCTCAGACGCTCTTGCCGAGGATCAGCATCGCGCCCATCGCGGCCTGCGCGAACGAGAATCCCGACTGCACGACCAGCAGCACGCTGACCGCCGCCCATGATCGCAGGCGGCGGCGCAGCCAGAGATCAGGGACCACCACGGCCGCCGCCCACACGAGCATCATCAGCGTGATGAGCACGTCCTCGGATGTGACGCCGAAGATCGCCAGGATCAGAAGGGGGAACAAGGTAATGCCCCCGAACAGCATGAACGCCTCGGAACTGCGGTCAAAGAGCGACTGCGTGGCCAGGATGCCCAGCAGCGGCCACGGCGCCATGACGGCGAGCGACGCGGCGCACAGCGCGATGACCCGCCACGGGCCGGTGATCTTCGACGGTGGCGGCGGGCCCTGGGCATCGATGCCGACTGCGGGCGTGACAGAGGGCGGGTTGGCATGGCCTGGCTCGTGCACCGATCACCTCGCTTCGGGAGCAGCGTACTCCCGTCGCCGGTGGCAACCGGCCGGGTGCGCGGCTCAGGCCGCCCGGCGCCCGAAGGTCGCCCGACGCAGCGAGAGCAGACAGACTTCAACGAGGCGTTGGCTGTCGATGGGCTTGGCGGCGTACGCGTCGCACCCCGCGTCGTAGCACTTCGCCGCGTCGCCCTGCATGGCGTGGGCCGTGAGCGCGACCACGGGCCTGGTCCACCCTTTTCGCCGCAGCGCGCGGGCGAGTTCGTACCCGTCCATCTCGGGCATCTGCATGTCGGTGAGGACGAGGTCGAACGCCGGGGGCTCGGTGAGCGGCTGGCCCGGGTCGTCGGCGATCGTCAACATCGAGAGCGCGACGCGTCCGTTGTCCGCCACGCGCACGTCCGCGCCGGCCTTGCGCAGGTGGAACGCGATGAGCCGCTGGTTGTCGGGCCCGTCTTCCACCAGCAGCACGCGCACCCCCTGCAGCGCCGCCGCCCCGACCGTGGGCGTCGCCGCGGTCTCGGCGGTCGGGGTCTGCGGGCGCCGCAGCATCTCGGGCCCCTCCATCGGCACGTCCGAGACATCGCCGGTCGCAACCGTCGCGGTGAACGTGCTTCCGGCGCCCACGCAACTCGTGACGGTCACGTCGCCCCCGAGCATCGTGGCGAGCGTGCGGCTGATGCGCAGCCCCAGCCCCGTCCCGCCGAAACGCCGCGTGGTGGAGGTATCCGCCTGCTGGAACGAGTCGAACAGGCGTTCGACCTGCTCGGGCGACATCCCGATGCCGGTGTCGATGATCTCGATGCGCAGACGCGGCGATGCCTCGGGCGCGAACGACATCGCGACCGTGACCGAGCCGGTCTCGGTGAACTTCAGCGCGTTGCCCACCAGGTTCACCAGGATCTGGCGCAGGCGCAGCGGGTCGGTGCGGATGCGCGCCGGCAGGGGCGTGTCCTGGCGGATGCGCAGTTCGACGCCCTTCGCCCGCGCCTTGAAGGCCATGAGCGACTCCACTTCGAGCACGATCTGTCGCGCGTCGACGGGCACCACCTCGACCGTCATCTTTCCCGCCTCGATCTTCGACAGGTCCAGGATGTCGTTGATGATGGACAGCAGGTGCTCGCCGTTGCGCCGGATCGTCTCGATGCAGTCCAGCCGCCCGGGCGGCGCCAAACTCCGATCGCCCATTTCCGCCAGCAGGTCCGCGTACCCCAGGATCGCGGTCATGGGCGTGCGGATCTCGTGGCTCATGTTCGCCAGGAACTCGCTCTTGGCGCGGCTCGCGAGCTCGGCCTCGCCTTGCGCCAGGCGGAACGCCTCCGCCGCGTTCTTGAACGCCGTGATGTCCACGTGCACGCCCACCGCGCGCACCGCCCGCCCGTCCTCGTCCCGGGCCGTCACGCGCCCGACGTCGAGCACCCAGGTCCACGTCCCGTCCTTGCGCCGCAGGCGATGCTCGCAGCGGTACTCGGGCACGCGGCCGGCGAGGTGGTCGCCCAGCGCCCTTGCCACGCTCTCGCGGTCGTCGGGGTGGACGAGCTTGCCCCACTCGCGCACGTGCGACGACCACTCGCCCGGCTCGTAGCCCAGCATCGTCTGGGCGATGTCGTTGAACTGCACGCGCCCCGTGCGGACGTCCCAGTCCCAGATCCCCAGGTTGGCCGCGCGCGTCGTGACTTCCAGACGGTCGGCCTGCGCCTGCAGGTCCGCCTCCTGCTGCACGGCCTTGGTGATGTCCCGCGTGAAGATCAGTATCCCGCCGACCGAGCCGTCGGCCTGACGCCACGGGCGCAGGTCCCACTCCAGCCATTGCACTCGCCCGTCGGCCCGCACCAGCGCGTCACGCTCCTGCGCAAGCGACTCGCCCTGCAGGCACCGCTCGAACTGCGCGCGCCAGCGCTCCGGCAGCTCCGGGAACACCTCGTAGTGCCCGCGACCGGCCAGGTTCTCGCCCGCGGGCAGCCCGTACACCTTTACCCACTGCGCCGAGTGCGCGATGTACCGCATCCGGTTGTCCAGCATCGCCACCGCCGCGGGCGCCTGCTCGATGAACATCCGGAACCGCCGCTCGCTCGCCGCGAGTTCCTGCTCCACGGCGCGGCGGTCCGTCACATCCATCTCGATCGCCATGAAGCCCGAGAGGGCGCCGGACTCGTCGCGCAGCGGCTGGATCTCGATGTCGAGCACGTACTCGCGCCCATCCTTCGCGCGGTTCACCAGCTCCTCGCGGCATCCCTCGCCCCGGTCGAGCGCCGCGCGAATGCGTGCCACAGCCGCCGCGTCGGTGCGGTCGCACTGCAGCATGTGCCCGGGCACCTTCCCGCGCACCTCGTCGATCGTGTACCCGGTGATGCGCGTGAACCCCTCATTCACCCACTCGATGCGCCGCTGCGCGTCGGTGATGATCACGGCGCTCTTCGTACGCTCGGCGATGAGCGACAGACGCCGAAGGTCGTGCACCATCTCCCGCATCGAGGCTTCCGCCGCGGCGGCCCGCCCCGACCACCGGCGCGCCGTCGCGACGCATCGCCACACGACAATCGGGCCGGCGAGCAGCGTGAGGATCGTCACGTCCAGCAGCGTGACGTGCCACTCGTGCGGCGTGCGTGACGTCGCTCGCAACACCAGCATCGCGCCGACTTCGGCGAGCACCATCACGCCGAGCACCTCGGCCACGAGCCGCCAGACTTGTTCGCGTCGCCTCACGCACTTCGTCCCGAGGCTCCCGGGCGCCCGCCCGCACCGCCACGGCGGCCGCGCGTCGTCCACAGGAGGCGTTCCACTATCGGCCCGGGGCACGCCGTGCTGTGGCGCGGCGGTCGGACTCGCGCCTCGGCGAGCGCGCGGTTCTGCGCGCAGACGGACCGGCGACAGATAACCGGCCCGCGAAACACCCGGTCAGTGCCCGAGGTTGGGGGGCTCCGACACCGCCGGGATCACCCGTCCGTGCGGGTCTGCGCGGGCATCCGAGCCCGGCTGCACCGGCGCGTGCTCCAGGCGCTCGGCGCTCAGGTGCACGTGATCCGGCGCGACGCCCGCTTCGGCGACGAGGTAGCACTCCCACAGGCGGTGCCGCCGCACGACGTTCGCCGCGGCGCTCAGCCCGCGCCCGGTCAGTTCGACCTCGGCCGCGTGCAGGGTCACCAGGCCGTCCCGCGCGGCGCGAGCGAGCACGGCGTCGAGCGGGCGCCCGAGCGGGAGGGGCGACAGCGCCGCCAGCGCGACCCGCGTGCGCCCACCCTCGCGCGCACGGAACAGCACGCCCAGCACGTCATCGACGCCTACCGAGCCGGCGAGCGCGCGGCGCCGGAGCCACTTCGCCGCCAGCCCGTGCCGGGGCGACGCGACGATCGCGCCCGCGAGGATCATGCCCGAGACGACCGCCATCGAGCCCGCGGCGTTGACGCTGTCCTTGCCGAAGAGCGCCGGCACGCCCGACGCCGCGACGTACCCCAGCACGCCCCCCGCGACCGCGAACCCGGCGCTCCACAGGATCTGCGCGCGCAGCCGATCGGTCACCATCCGCGCCGACGCCGCCGGGCACACGAGCATCGCGATGACCAGGATCGATCCGACGGCCTCGAACGACGCGACGGTGGCGATCGCGACGAAGATCATGAGCGCGTAGTGCAGCAGTTCGGCGCTGAACCCCTGCACCGTCGCGAGCCCGGGGTCGAACGCCGCCAGGCGCAGTTCCTTGAACAGCAGCGTGACGAACGCCGCCGTCGCCAGGCACGCAACGACGAGCACGACGACCTGGCGCGGGGCGGCGTTGATCGCCTCGGTGAGCCCGACCTCGCCCCAGCGCGCCGGCGCGCCATACCACGCGAGGGTCTCGAGCTGCCCGTGCAGCACGCAATCGGCGTCGAGATCCACCGCGCGGGCGGCGTGCTCGACCAGCAGCACGCCCAGCGCGAACAGCACGCTGAAGACCACGCCCATCGCCGCGCCCGGCTCGACCCGCCCCAGTCGCTTCACCAGTTCCACGAGCGCGACGGTCACCACCCCCGCCGCCGCCGCCCCGACGAACATCGCCACCGGGCTGCGCGTGGCCGACACGATGAACGCGATGACGAGCCCGGGCAGCACGCTGTGGCTGATCGCGTCGCCCATCAGGCTCAGGCGCCGGAGCACCAGGAAGTTGCCCAGCAGCCCGCACGTGAGCGCCGCGAGCACGCCCGCCAGCAAGGGAAAAAGATCGGCGCCGGGCGAGAGCGTCACGCGTGCGCCCTCCCAGGCGCCGGCGGCTGCGGCGACGAACCCGTCACAGCGCCGCCCGAATCGCTCCCCGATCGGACGCCCGCACCCTCCGCGAGCTGCGCTTCGAGCGCCTCCACCACCTCGTCGGGCAGCACGTGCTCTACCTGGTCCGCCGACCAGTCCACGTGGCTGGGCGCGACGTCCGCGTGGCTGATGAGATACTGCGCCCACAGGCGGTGGTTGCGGCTCACGCGCGCCCCGCGAGACCGTCCGGCGTCCGTCAGGCGCAGCCCGCCCTCATCGGTGGTCGCCAGGCCCCGCGCCCGCAGCGTCCAGAGGACCGCGCGCCCGAACCACGCGGGCCAGCCCCGTTCCGCGCCCACGCCCGCGACGTCGCGCGCGCTGAGCCCGGCGCCGCGTCCGTCGCGCCGGTCGTGCGCCACCTCCAGCAGGTGGTCCGTCGCGATGCCCAGCCGCGTGCGCACGCGGCGCACCGCCGAGGCGACGAACCCGCGGGCGGGCGCGCCCATCAGGCTCACGCCGAAGATCACGCCGCTGGTGAGCACGATCACCGCGCCCGCTGGCTTGCGGGGCAGGAGCGCCGAGAGCACCGACCCCAGGTACCCGCTCGTCGCCCCGATCACGCCCGCGAGCACCACGAGCAGCCACAGGCGCTGCGTCCAGAATCGCGCCGACACCGCCGGGATGATGAGCATGGCGACAACCAGGATGAGGCCCACGGCCTGCAGCCCCGCGACCGTGACCAGCACCACGAGCGCCATCATCAGCAGGTCGATCAGCGACACCGGCCACCCGCCGACCTTGGCGAACGCATCGTCGAAGCAGACGAGTGTGAACTCCTTGAGCAGCGCCGCCGACGCCGCCACCGCGCCGATCGCCAGCCCGCCCATGAGCCAGGCGTCCGACACGCGCATGGCGGCGGTCTGCCCGTAGATGAACGTGTTGAGGCCCGCGGCGCCGCTCGACGCGTTCTTCTGGATGTAACTGAGGCCCACGACCCCCGCGCCGAAGAACACGCTGAGCACGACGCCGATCGCCGCGTCTTCGCGCAGGCGCGTGTGGCGCAGCATCGCCTGGATGCACACGACGCCGAGCACGCCCGTCGCCGTGGCGCCCAGCAGCAGCACCGGGAGCGAGCGGCCCTCGCCCCCGAAGGCGGAGACGATGAGAAAGGCGAGCGTGATGCCCGGCAGCGTGGCGTGGCTGAGCGCGTCGGTCGTGAGCGATCGCTTGCGCAGGAGCGCGAACACCCCCACCACGCCCGCCGCCAGCCCGAGCAGCGTGGTGCCGATGATGACCGTGTTGGTGTTGAAGCCCGCGCGGAGGAGGAGCGTGTCGAGCACGCGGTCGAATGTCGGCCAGTCGGCGGGCGCGGGCGCGAGCATCAGCGGTCTCCCGACGCCGCCCGCGCGAGGGCCTCGGACGCCTCGGAGAGCAGCGTCAGCCGCCCGCCGTAGGTCTTCTGCAGGTTCTCGCGCGTGAAGACCTGCGAGACCGGGCCCGACGCCACCACGCGCATGTTGAGCAGGATGACGTGGTCGAAGTACTCGGCGACGGTCTGCAGGTCGTGGTGCACCACGATGACCGTCTTGCCGCCGGCGCGCATCGCGCGGAGCACTTCGAGGATCGCGCGCTCGGTCGCGGCGTCGACGCCCGCGAACGGCTCGTCCATGAAGTACAGGTCCGCCTCCTGCGCCAGGGCCCGCGCCAGGAACACCCGCTGCTGCTGCCCCCCGGAGAGCTGGCTGATCTGGCGGTCCGCCAAGTGCGCGATGCCGACGCGCTCCAGGTGTGCGCGGGCCGCGTCCAGGTGGCGCCTCGTCACCGGGCGGAACCAGCCGATGCTGCGGTACCGCCCCATGCACACCACGTCGAGGGCCGAGACGGGAAAGTCCCAGTCCACGCTCTCGCGCTGCGGCACGTAGCCGATGCGCCCGCGCACCCGCGCGTAGTCCTCGCCCCAGAACGCCACCTGCCCCGACGCACGGGGCACCAGCCCCAGGCACGCGCGGATCAGCGTGCTCTTGCCCGCGCCGTTGGGGCCCACGATGGCGATGAGGTTCCCCGGCGGCGCGTCGTAGTCCACGTCCCACAGCACCGGCTTGCGGTCGTACGCGACCGTCACCGCGTGCACCGAGAGCGGGCTCTGCGCCGAGTGCTCCGGACGCCGGAACACGCCCGGTGCTGCGGACGCCTGCTGCGCGTTGCCTTCCATGGCGCGTGTCCTTCCTACTTGCCCAGCCTGCCCTGCATGCCGCCCTCGGGCGCCTCGCCCCCCAGCGCTCGCGCGATCACCGTGACGTTGTGGTCGATCATGCCGATGTACGTGCCCTCGTACGTGCCCTCGTCGCCCATGGCGTCGCTGAAGAGGCGCCCGCCGATGGCGACGTCGTGCCCCTTCGCCCTCGCCCCGGCGATGAGCGCCTCGACGTTGCGCGACGACACGGTGGACTCGACGAAGACCGCGCCGATCCTTCGGTCGACCAGCAGGCTCACGAGGCGCTCGATGTCCTGCACGCCCGCCTCCGACTCGGTCGAGAGGCCCTGGATGCCGACGACCTCGAACCCGTACCGGCGCCCGAAGTAGTTGAACGCGTCGTGGGCCGTCACGAGCACCCGCCGGCCCTCGGGCACGCTGCCCAGCACGCGCTGGGCGTACGCGTCGAGCTCGGCGACCCGGGCGAGGTACGCGTCCGCGCGGGCCCGGTACCCGGCCTCGCCCGCGGGGTCGAACTCGACGAGCGTGTCACGGACGACTTCCACCGCCTTCGCCCAGGCGCGGGGGTCCATCCACACGTGCGGGTCCGGGTGCCCTTCCATGGCCTCGGGCTCGAGCAGGTACTGCTCGTCGAGCAGTTCGGTGACGGCGTGCACCTTCTTGCCCGACGACGCGGCCCGGACGAGCGTGTCGGTCATGCGTCCTTCCAGCAGCAGCCCGTTGTAGAAGATCACGTCCGCAGCGAGCAGCCGCTCGACGTCGCTGCGCGTGGGCTTGTACAGATGCGGGTCGACGCCCGCGCCCATCAGGCCCGCGACCGTAGCGCGATCGCCCGCGACCTCGCGGACGACGTCCGCGACCATGCCCACCGTCGCGACCGCCGCGTATGTCTCTCGCGGCGTCGGGGGCTCTGGCGATTTCGGCGCCGGCCGATCGCAGCCGGTTGCGCCCGCGACGAAGCAGATCGCCGGGGCGAGCAGCATCGCGAGCATGATGAATCCGCCCGCATGGCGGAACGCCCCCGGCCTGCCAGGCGTCTGTCGCGGGCGACGCCTCCGTCCGCCGCGCCACCCGCGATCTCCGGCGATCGCCGCCGTCCGTGCCAGCACCGCGCGCATATGCCGCCTCCCGGGCCCGATGGGGCCCCGGCAATGGTACGGGGTGAAGTTCGAGCAGTCAAACACTCATCGCGGCAGCGTCGAACTCGTGCCCCGGCGCTGGGGAACCTCGCGCCGGAGCAGGATCTTGTCGGCCGCGCCGAACGACATCGCGACCTCGCGTCCGGCGCGGGGTCGCACGCGGAGCGACTCGGCCTCGGGCACGACGTCGACGACGATGACGTGCGCGCCGGGCGTGAGCCCGTGCCGGGCCGCGAACTCCAGGAACGCCGACTCGTCGTCGCGCACGCGCGACACCACGCCCCGCTCGCCCTTGGCGAGGGTGCGCAGCGGCATCTCGGCGGGCGCGGCGATGCGTCCTCGCGCGTCGGGGATGGGGTCGCCGTGCGGGTCCATCTCCGGGTGCCCCAGGAAGGCGTCGAGCCGGTCGAGGAGTTTGCGCGACATGGCGTGCTCGAGGCGCTCGGCCTCTTCGTGCACCTCCGACCAGTTGAACCGCAGCACGTTCACGAGGAACACCTCGATGAGCCGGTGACGCCGGATGACGTCGAGGGCCAGGCGCGTCCCCTTGGTCGTCAGCCGGATCCCGCCGTACCGCTCGGCGGTCGCGAGCTCGGCGTCGCGCAGCTTGTGGATCATCGAGGTGACCGTGCCCTTGGTGACGCCCAGGGCGGCGCTCAATCGCACGACGGTGGCCTCGCCCGCGGCAGATTCTCGCTGCTGAAAGTAGATGGCCTTGATGTAGTCCTCGACGGTGGCGCTGGGCATGGCCGGATGGTAGTGAACCGGCCATGCGTCTGATAGGCTGCGCTCATGCGGAACACCCTCTTCGTCGTGAGCCTGCTCGCCGGCGCCGGCATCGTGCACGCCCAGTGCGCGGAGAACCGCACGCTGCCGGTAGACCCGGTGGAACTCGTTCGCGGGCGCGAGGTGCCCGGCAAGCCCGAGCTCATGGTCGAGCGCGAGGGCACGGGCTATCTGTTCGCGACGCCCCAGAACAAGGCCGCGTTCGAGAAGGCGCCCGCGCGGTACGAGGTCGCGGACGGCGGGGCGTGCGGCAGCATGGGCCCGCTCTCCGGGCTCGGCGACGCGCGCCGGTACGCGGTGCACGCGGGGCGGATCTACTTCTTTGCGTCCGACGGGTGCAAGGCGACGTTCCTGAAGGACCCGACGCGTTGCATCGAGACCGCCGACGCGGCCCCTACGCCAACCCCCGAGGAGCAGGCGGCGGGGCTGGCGATCGTGGACCGGTTCGTCGCGTGGGCTGGAGGGGCCGACGCCGTGCGGGGCGTCACCGGGTATCGCCAGACGATCCGAACCTCGCAGAAGAGCGGCGACAAAGCGTACGACGTGCGGGACATCTTCGCGGCCGAGTTCCCCGGGCGGTTCGCGCAGCGCAACTCGTGGGACGACTCGTGGTGGACGACGATCGCAACGCCCGAGGGGAGCGTGGAGGTGACGGCGACGGAACGCAAGCCGTTCGCGAGCGCGCGGGCGGGTGCATTCCGTCGCAACGCGGCGCACACGCCGATGGTGATCCTGAAGGCCCGGTTCGAGCCCGGGTTCGTGGCAAAGCCCGACGGCGCGGGGGTGGTGAACGAGACCCCGGTGGACTACGTGCTGGTGCACATCGCCGGCGCCACGACGCGCCTGGCCATCGGCGCAGACGGGCGTCCGGCGCAGCTCTCGTTCCGCGGGCGCGACGGCACCGCGTTGGCGGGCGAGATGGTCCGCACCTTCACCGGGCACACCACCGTCGCGGGCGTGACGCTCCCCACCGCCTGGGTGCTCACGAGCGAGGACGTCCTCAAGAATCCCCGTGAGGTGACGATCACCGAGATCGAGATCAACCCGGCGTTCGAGCCGGGGACGTTCGCGCTGATGCCCTGAGCCGCCTACCGCGCCTTGGCGGCGAAGACCTCGTCGAGCACACGCTCCACGCTGTCGAGCGGGGCCTCCCGCCGCGCCGCCCGCTCGCACGCGCGGCGGACGAGCGTCTCCGAATCCGCGCGGCTTTCGCCCAGGGCCATCAGGGCCTCGATCGCGTCGGCCAGGATCGGATTCGCGGAGGGTTCGCCCGTGCCCGCCGCCGCACGCTCGAGCACCTCGCGCTCGCCCTCGCCCAGGAACGCCTCGACCTTGCCCGAGAGTTCGGCGATGACGGTCTCGGCCAGTCGCTTGCCGATCTCCGGGAGCGCGGTCAGGGCCCGGGCGTCCTTGGCGGCGATCGCGCCGGCGACGGCCGCCGGGGGCGAGGCGAGGGCGCGCATGGCCTTGCGGGGGCCGATGCCCTTGACGGTGGTGAACAGTTCGAAGAAGCGTCGTTCGTCGGTCGAGCCGAACCCGAGCAGGCGGGGCACGAAGGTCGCCCCCTGGTTCGGGCTCTCGAAGAGCTGGAGCGTGACGAGGGTCACGCGCTGCCCGACGCGTTCGGCGAGTCGTTCGGCGAGATACCCGGGGAGCATCACCTCGTAGGCGAGGTCGCCGCCGGTCATGGCGATGACGGCGTTCTGTCCGTCGAGCCGCTCGAGTTGGCCGCTCAGCCGCGTGATCATGGGTGCACCGTAGGGGGCGGTCGGGGTTCACCCCGGGGAGCTTCGATCTCTGGCCTGTGTGAGTATCGGCCTCCCCCCCGGCGAACCGATAACCCCGGTGCCGCGACCGCGGCAAGCAGAGAGGAATCCCCGTGATGGAGCCCGCCCGCGTTGTTTCCCGCGTCGATCCGCTCTGGCGGTGCGCGGTCGTTATCGGAACCCCGGAGACCATCGGCGCGGTGCTCGCGCAGTTGCGTCGGCAGCCGGATGGGCCCGCGCCGGCGGGGTGCGTGCTCGCGGAGGGCGCCGACGCGGCGCCGGGGGTGATCGACGGCGTGCCGGTGTGGGGCGACATCGACGACCTGCCCCGCCTGCACGCCCAGCACCGGGTGTCGGCGGCGATCGTGAGCCTGCCCGCGGGCATGCCGGCGCCGACCCTGCGGACACGGGCGCGGTTGCGCCAACTGAGCATCCCCGAGCGCTTTGTGCCGCCGCTGGCCGACCTGCTGACGAGCCCCGGCGGGGCGCCCGCGCCGCTGGCGGGCCAGCCGGCGGGGCTCGACCTGATGGAACTGGTCGGGCGCACGCCGTACGGCATCGACCGTCGCGCGGTGGCGCGGGTGATCGAGGGCAAGCGGGTGCTGGTGACGGGCGCGGGCGGGTCGATCGGTTCGGAGATCTGCCGCATCGCGGCGACGTTCCGCCCGGCGGAGCTCGTGCTGATGGAGCGGTCGGAGAACGCGCTGTTCGAGATCGACCGTCAGCTCGCGCGCCGCTTTCCGAGCATCGTGCGCCGGGCGCTGCTGCACGATGTGGTCGACGCCGACCAGACGCTGCGGCACCTCGTGCAGACCAAGCCGCACGTGATCTTCCACGCGGCGGCGCACAAGCACGTCCCGCTGATGGAAGACCACCCGGCGCATGCGCTGACGAACAACCTGTTCGGGACAAAGTCCGTGGCCGACGCGGCCCTCGCGACGGGGTGCGAGCGGTTCGTGATGATCTCGTCGGACAAGGCGGTGAACCCGACGAGCGTGATGGGCGCGACCAAGCGCCTGGCCGAGATGTACGTGCAGGGGATGAACCGCACGGCGCGCGACCGCAGCGCGGGGCGGACGAGCTTCACGATGGTGCGCTTCGGCAACGTGCTGGGCAGCGCGTGCAGCGTGCTGCCGATCTGGGGGGCGCAGCTCGCCGAGGGCGGGCCGATCACGGTGACCGATCCGAAGATGACGCGGTACTTCATGACGATCACCGAGGCGGCGACGCTCGTGATCCAGGCCGCGGCGATCGACGCGCACGACGAGACGACCAGCGCGCCGCCGACGATCTTCGTGCTGGACATGGGCGAGCCGATCCGGATCCTGGACTTGGCGCGCCGGTTTGTGATGCTGCACGGGTTCGATGCGCGCCTGCCGGGCGCCGACGCGGACGCGCCGGCGGGGCTGCGTCTTTCCGGCCGGGCGATCGACGTGGTGTTCACGGGCGCCCGACCGGGCGAGAAGGTGCACGAAGAGTTGGCGTACGACGCGGAGTCGCTGGTGCCGACGCCCTTCCCGGGCATCCTGGCGCTGGCGGCGTCCGGGCGCGAATCGTTCGACCTGACGGCGATGGTGGCGGAGCTGTCGGGTGTGCGGACGAGCCCGGAACGGGCCCGCGTGGTGGAGGCGATCGCGCGGCACGTGCCGGAAATGCGGCGTCCGGAAGTGCGGACAGTTACCGAACACCAGGCGAACAAAGTCTCGACACCGGCGGTCGTCGCGGCGTAGAAACTTTGTGTAATCTTACCGATACTCTGAGGGGTGAGAACGGCGTTGAGTTCCCCTCATTCCGCGCACGACGAGCAGGACGGCTCATGAACGATCGCACCCGGATCATCGAGGAAGCGCACGCGGCGCGTGAGCAGGCGCGCCGGTTGCTGCGCGTGCTGCTGGAGAGCGTCGAGGCCGCCAAGAACGCCCCGCACGACGCCGATCTGTACCGGCGCGTGAGCGGGGCTTCGAGCCTGGAGAACGCGGCGGCGGCGACGCGCCGGACCATCGACGCGTACGACCGGCTGCTGCGGGACGTGGAAACCGAGGTCGAGGTGGTGAGCGCGGGCGACATCGAGCACGCGCCGCGCATCATGGTCGGCCCGATGACCCTCGCCGCCCTCTACGCGGCGCGCACCGCGTGAAGCCTGTGCTCGGCGTGCGTCGGCTGGATCCGCGCGCGGGCGTGCCCGCGTATCAGACGCCCGGCGCCGCGGGGATGGACCTGGCCGCGTGCCTCCCGACGTCGGCGTCTGAGTTACTGCTCGCGCCCGGGGCCATCGTGGTGGTGCCGACAGGGCTCGCGCTGGCGATTCCCGAGGGGTACGAGGGGCAGGTGCGTCCGCGGTCGGGGCTGGCGACCAAGCACGGGGTGACGGTCGCGAACGCGCCGGGGACGATCGACAGCGACTACCGGGGTGAACTGAAGGTCGCGCTCGTCAACCTCGGGCGCGATGCGTTCGCCGTCACGCACGGGATGCGCGTGGCCCAACTGGTCATCGCGCCGGTCACGCGCTGCGACGTACGCGAGACGGACGACCTGGGCAGCACGCAGCGCGGCGACGGCGGGTTCGGCTCGACGGGCGTGCGGTAGGCGCGGCCTTTCCCGGGATTGGCCCGCGGACGCCCGGCGCAGGGTCGGCGCGACGGTGCGAGGGCTGGACGCCAGGCCCAGGCGGGATCAGCCGAAGCGGCCGAGGTCGCCCAGACCACCCTTGAACTGCATCTGCTTGGCCTTCTCGCGCATGCGTCGCAGCGCGGGGGTTTCCTTCTGGATCTCTTCGATGGAACGTCCGGGCGCGTTCTTGCGGTCCTTGCCGCCGCGACCCCCGCCGCCCCCACCACCCCCGCCCCCACCTCCGCCGCCGCCGCCGCCGATCTGGAGTTCGGGGAGGGGCTTCAAGGCCTTGATGGAGAGGCTGACGCGCCGGTTGTCCTTGTCGATCTTGAGGACCTTGGCGCGGACGATCTCGTCGGGCTTCACGACCTCGTCGACCTTGCCGACGCGGCGGTGGTCGAGCTCGGAGATGTGGACGAGCCCCTCGACGCCCGGGCCGATCTCGACGAAGGCGCCGAACTCGGCGATGCGGACGACGCGCCCGGTGACCTCGCCGCCCTCGACGACCTCGTTGAGGGCGGTGGCGAAGGGGTCGGACTGCGTCTGCTTGAGGCCCAGGCTGAGGCGTTTGGCTTCCCAGTCGAGCTTCAGGATGCGGACGGTGACCTGCTGGCCTTCCTTGACGTGCTTCTCGACGTTCTTGGCGCCGAAGTTCACGCGGTCGTAGGAGAGGTCGGAGATGTGGATGAGGCCGTCGACGCCGCCGAGGTCGACGAACGCGCCGAAGTCCATGATCTTGCGGACGACGCCGGTGATCGTCTGGCCCTCGTGGAGGGATTCCTTGAGCTTCTCGCCCTGCTCGGCGCGCTCGCGGACGAGGACGTCACGGCGCGAGAGGACGATGTTGCCGCGCCCGGTGCGCTCGACGCGCATGACGGTGCAGGCCATCTTCTCGCCCACGAACACGGAGAGGTCCTTCACGTGGTCGAGCGACACCTGCCCGGCGGGCATGAACGCGTGGTGCCCGGCGACCTCGAGTTCGAGGCCGACCTGCTTGGTCTCCTTCGTCGCAACGCCCGTGACGCGCCCTTCGACGACCTGCCCGGGCTCGAGCAGCTCCCAGTCGGCCTTCTGGATGGCGCCGGGGCGCGAGCAGATGAACACGTTCTCGCTGGTCTCGAACTTGTCGACGACCACCTCGAGCTCGCTGTCCTTGACGGGCATCTGGTCTTCGGGGAACTGCATCCGCGGGACGATGCCCAGTTCCTTGGGCCCGAACTCCACGAAGATGTCGGACGGGCCGACGGCCACGACCTTGCCCCGCCGGTGCTCGCGCCCGGCGTTCACCACCCGCGGGCCCCGGATCGCCTGGGGCTTGTTCTTCGCGGGGCCCTCGGCGGCCTTGGCCTGCTCGAGTTCCCGCATCGCCGCCTCGATCTCGGCGTGCATCTCGGCGGTGATGACGGGGTTGGAGGACGCGGTCTGCTGTTCGGAGTTCATGAGTTCCCAAGCTTCGAGGCCGGCCAACGGGTGAACAGACCCCGGCGGGCCAAGGCCTCGCGCTGCGCCGGGAAGGGGAGTGTACACCAATCCCGGCGGTCGCCCACAAATTCACGCCCGGGGGGCGGCCTATGGGACGCGCTCGCCCCCATAAGCCGGCCGATCCGGCGTGGTCTCAGGGGAGCTTCTGGTCCTTGAGCTCGATGACGACGGGCATGAGCGTCAGGTCTTTGTGCACGAACAGGCGGAGTTTCTGGCCCTTTGCCGGGACATCGATGCCGAAGATCGCCTCTTCGTCGCCGTAGGAGACGGAGTAGCCCTGCGGCTGAGCGTCGTCGGCGGCGGGCACGATGGATTCGATCAGGTCCTTGGCGTCGGCGGGGCGGACGTGGAACGACGCGGTGCCGTCACCCGCCTCGTAGCGGTACTCGGCCTTCACGCCCTTGAGCAGCGGGTGGGTGAAGGCGGTCCAGGACGTGGCCGGCGCGACGTCGTGGGGCTCGAGCCCGTAGCTGACGCGGGCCCTGGCCTCGAGCGAGACGCTGCAGGTCTTGGCGGCGCGCGACGCGGGGAGCAGTTTCAGCGTGATGCGGTTGGAATCGCCGAAGCTGCCGGTGGTGAGCCACTCGAGCTTGTCCCAGAAGTTCGGCTCGACCTTCGAGAGATCGGCGCCGGTGTCGTCGGTCGCGACGACTTTCTCGGGCTGCACGAGGTCGAGGATCTTCGCGCCCTCGGGGAGCACCGCCGCGAACTCGAGGTACAGGCCCGGGCGGTCGCCGATGGTGATGCCGTCGTCGGCCGTGACGACGTCGAGGTGTCGCAGTTCGCGGACGGACTGCAGGTCGAGGCGGAGCGGCTCGACCGGCGCGGGCGAGGCAGCGCCGAGCAGAGCCGCGGCGCACAGCAGGAGGGTGGTGTTCATGCGCGGGACCATACCGCGCCGGGACGCGGCGTGCGCGAGCGCAATGACAATGCGATGATGAAACTGCCCGGGGTAGCAGGGAGCGCAAGGAGCCCTCCGGCTCGCGGGCTCGAGACTTTCTCCCGGGCCTCGCTCGCGCGTCGGGCTCGTACAGCGCGGCGTGTTCGCAGTGGCGCCGGCCGAGGCGTTACATCGTGCGCCGGATGGCCTCGACGATGCGCTGGGCGGTGCGGACGTTGGCGAAGCCGGCCTCGGCGTCGATCGACGGACGCCGGGAGAAGCGGACGGCCTCGATGAACTCGGCGAGCTCGGAGACGATCGGCTCGGCGTCGTCGACCTGCAGCTCTTCGATGTTCACGAGCTGGTCCCACTTCAGCGTCGTGAGGTCGTGCCCGTGCGCGAGCTGCTCGCGCACCTCGCGCATCTGGATCTCGTTCGCGAGGCGCCGGATCATGTTGCCCTTCTTGGCGCCGTAGTCGATCTTGATGTACGCGTTCTCGCCCGTGATGCGCGTCACGCGCTCGGTCTTGAGCGCGAGGCGGCTGGCCGTCACGTTCGCGACGCACCGCCCGTGGGGCGTGTTGAACTCCAGCCACGCGTTGCAGAGGTCCTCGTGCTGCGTCACGACGCTGACGCCCGCGGCCCGGATGAAGTCGGGCTCGCGCCCGCCCATCATCATCAGCACCACGTCGATGTCGTGGATCATCATGTCCATCACGACGCCCACGTCCACGCTGCGGAACGTCATCGGGCTGACGCGCACGACCTGCATGAAGCGCGGGACGATCGCCTGCCCCAGGCTCGCGGCCTTCTGCATGGCGCGCATCACCGGGTTGAACCGCTCGATGTGCCCCACCATCAGGCACGCACCCGTCGACTCGGCCAGTTCCTTCAGCCGCCGGGCGGTGTCCACGTCGCCCGCCAGGGGCTTCTCGATCAGGCAGGCGACCCCGGCCTTCATGAGCGGCTCGGCGGCTTCCCAGTGGTAGATCGTGGGCGTCGCGATGCTCACCGCGTCGACGCCCAGGTCGAGCAACTGATCCACGCGTTCGAGCGCCCGGCACCCGAACCGCTCGGCGAGGTCCTGGCGGCGCTCGGCGTTGGCGTCTACCACGCCGACGAGCGTGCAGTTGGCCAGGTCTTTCGCGTAGACGCGGGCATGGTGGCGCCCCATGCGCCCGACCCCCACCACGCCGCAGCGGACGGGACGCCCCTCGAACCGATCGGTCGGTGACGCGACCTCGACCGGCGTGGAGGCGGGAGCGCTGGTGTGCATGCGGAGCGGCTCCGGCGGACCCGGCGTAAAGACGATCGGGACCGCAGGCTGACGATTCTCAGACGGCGCCGGCCTCGGCGAGGGCCGCGACCAGCTCGTCCTTCTTCTTGAATCCCACGAACTTCTTGGCGACCTGCCCGCCCTTGAAGACGAGCACGGTGGGGATGGCGGTGATGCCGTACTTCATCGCGACCGTGCGGTTGGCGTCGACGTCGACCTTGCCGACCTTCGCCTTGCCGGCGAGGTCGGTGGCGACGGCGTCGATGATCGGGGCGAGGTTGCGGCAGGGCATGCACCACTCCGCCCAGAAGTCGACCAGCACCGGCTGCGACGACCCGAGAACTTCGGCGTCGAAGTTCGCGTCGGTGAACTCCTTCACGTTGTCGCTGGCCATGTTCATTCCCCGTGCGGAGGCTCGCGGGCGGCCTCGTGGTGGTGTTCGGTTCAGATGGTCCGCGGCGAGGCCGCCGACGGACGTGCAATGCGCATTATACGCCCGCGCCGCTTCCCGCGGGGGCGTGCGGGGCACCGGCCTCGCGCCATGCGCGGAAGATCGCCGCGTGCGGGGCGACGTCGTGCACCCGGAACACCTTCGCCCCGGCCGCCAGGTGCGCCAGGCTCAGCGCCAGGGTCCCGGCCAGACGCTCGTCGGGCGTCGAATCTCGCCCCAGCGACACGCGCCCTACGAAGCTCTTGCGGCTGAGGGCTGAGAGCAGCGGGACGCCCGGCGGAAGGCAGGTCCCGCCCGCGCGCAGCAGCGCCAGGTTCTGCTCCACGGTCTTCCCGAAACCCAGACCCGGATCTCCCATGACGCACGCGGGCGCGACGCCGTGTGCGATCGCTCGCGCGAGGGCGGCCTCGAGGTACGCCCGAACGGCGTGCACGACATCGCCCGCCAGCACAGGCCGCTCGTAGCGGTCGGAGTACACGTCCTCGCGCGGCGGGCGCGCGCGGTGCATGAGAATCACGCCACAGCCCGCGCGGGCCACCAGCGGGAGCATGTCGGGGTCGTCGGCGCCGGCGGAGACGTCGTTGACGGTGTCGGCCCCGGCGTCGAGAGCCGCCCGCGCGACGGGGGCGCGCGTGGTGTCGATCGTGATGGGCACGCGTCCGGCGTCGCCGGCGAGGGCGCGGATCGCGCGCACCACCGGCACGACGCGCCGGATCTGCTCATCCACCGGCACCGACGCCGCCCCGGGACGCGTGGATTCGCCTCCGAGGTCGATCGCGTCGGCGCCGTCGGCGAGCATCCGGGCGGCGTGATCTCGGGCGGCGATCGGGTCGTCGTGTCGCCCGCCGTCGGCGAAACTGTCGGGCGTCGCGTTCAGGATCCCCAGCAGGCGCGGGCGGTCGAGCACGAGGGTGCGGGACGGCGAGAGGCGCCATTCGGGGACTGGTGAACTGGGCACGCCCGATGGTACGGGTACCCTGAGCCATGGCCCGACCGAGCCCGATCCTCGCCACGCCGCCCGCGCCCGCGCTGGTTCTTCGCTACGGCGGGGACGACGGCGCGGACGTGGCGGCGGCGTGGGACGCCGTCGAGATCGAGTACGCGTGGCTGCGCAAGCACGCGGTGGTGCTCGACTGCCCGCAGCGGGGCGTGGTGGAGGTGCGCGGGGGCGACCGGCTCGAGTTCCTGAACCGGATGCTGACGCAGGAGCTCGCGGGGGTCTCGACCGGGGACGTGCGCCGGAGTTTCTGGCTGAACAAGAAGGGGCGCGTCGACGCCGACCTGCGCGTGCTGGTGCGCGAGGACCGGGTGCTGCTGGAGGTCGATGTGCTCGCGGCACGCCGCGTGGTCGAGACGCTGTCGCACTACGTCATCGCCGAGGACGTGACGATCACGGATGTCTCGGATGCGACGCACCGCATGAGCGTGCACGGCCCGGAGGCGGCGCGCGTGCTGGGCGAGGCCGACCTGCTCCCGGATCGCTGCGCGGAGGTGCCGATCGGTGGGGTGAACGTGCTGGTGTTCCGCGAGGACACGACCGGCGACCCGGGGTTCGAGATGATCGCGCCGGTCGCCGGTGCGCCCGCGGCGTACGCGGCGCTGCTCGCGTCTTCCGCCGGACGTCCCCGTGCCGCGGGGTGGCACGCGTGGAACATCGCGCGCATCGAGGGCGGGACGCCGGTGTACAACATCGACTTCGGGCCCGAGAGCCTGCCCGCGGAGACCGGCGTGCTGGGCGATCGCGTGTCGTTCACGAAGGGGTGCTATCTGGGGCAGGAGGTCGTCGCGCGGATGCACGCGCGCAAGGCGCTGAAGCAGGCGCTGGTCTCGATCGTGTTCGAGCGGGTGCTCGCCGGCGAGGACGAGCCGCCGGTGCTGGCCGAGTCGGGCGCCACGCTCGCGCCCGAGGCCTCGCCCGCCGAGGTCGTGGGCGCGGTGTCGAGTTCGTGCCTGTCGCCGATGCGCTCGGCCGAGCCGATCGCGCTGGCCTCGGTGAAGGCGGCGTACGCATCGCCCGGCACGGTGCTGATCGCGGGCGGCGAGGCGCGCCCGATGCGGGGCGTCGTTCAGGACGGGCTCGTGCGGTGGTCGCGCGGCGGGACGTCCCGGCGGTAGGTGAGTTCGACGTCGCCCCCCACCACCTTCGATCGCCACAGCGTGAGGCGCCGGGCGGCGCTGAGCGACTCGGCGACGCGCCCCACCGCGACGGCGCGGGCGAGTTCGTCGCCCAGCAGCAGCGGCGCGATGTACACGACCGCCTCGTCGACGAGGTCGGCGTCGATGAGGCCCCCGACGAGGCCGGGGCCGGCCTCGACGAGCACGGTGGAGACGTTCATTTCGCGCCGCAGGGCGGCGAGCGCGTCGCGCAGGTCGATGCCGCGCCCGTTGGCCGACGCGCGGACGCCGATGAGTCGCACGCCGGCGTCCTGAAGGTCGCCCCGGACGCGGGCGGCGATGGACGCGGTGAGCAGCTCGCGATCGCACAGGATGCAGGTGGGCGTCTCGCGGGCCGTGCGGACGAGCGCGCTGTGCGCCGGGATGTCGAGGTCGGTGTCGGCGACGACGCGGACGGGCCGGCGCACGACCGTCACGTTGCGCGGCGTGAGCTGCGGATCGTCGGCGATCACAGTGCCGCTGCCGGTGAGGATGGCGTCGACGCGGGTGCGCAAGGCGTGGACGCGCCGGCGGGCGCGCTCGCCGGAGATCCACTTGCTCTCGCCGCTGCGGGTGGCGACGCGCCCGTCGATGGTCTGCGCCCACTTGGCGATGACCCAGGGCTGGTCGGTGGTCGTGCGCTTGATGAACGGCTCGGCGAGCCCGCTCGCGAGCGGGCTATCGGTGCAGAGGCGCACGGTGACGCCCGCGTCGCGGAGCAGGGCCGCCCCGCCCCCCTTCTGCGGATGCGGGTCGGAGCGCGCGTAGACCACCTCTGCGATGCCGGCGTCGAGCACGAGCCCGGTGCAGGGCGGGTTGCGTCCCGGGGCGGCGCAGGGCTCGAGGGTGACGTAGAGCGTCGCGCCGCGGAGGTCGTGCCCGTTCCCGCGGGCGGCGTCGATCGCGGCGCGCTCGGCGTGCACGCCCCCGAACCGCCGGTGGTGCCCGATGCCGAGCACAACGCCGTCGCGCACGAGCACCGCCCCCACCATCGGGTTGGGCTCGACACGTCCGAACCCGCGCAGCCCCGCGCGGGCGGCGAGTTCGAGGAAGCGCCGGTTGTTCGGGCGCGGGTCGTTCGGCCGCGGGTGGGGAGGCGTGCTCACGCGATCCTCACGAGTTGGGCACGCTCGTCGCCGGTCATGAGGTCGCCGACATCCGAGAGCCACCGGTGCGCGTCCTGGCGATAGCCCGCGGTGGGGCGCAGTTCGACGCCGCGTGCGCGGGCGCGCTCGCCCCAGAACGCGTTGAACCGGCGCATCGCGAGTTCGCGGGTGTACTTCGCGACCATCGACGCGAGCGCGACGGGCAGGTGCGCCCGCTCGCCCTCGGTGAGGAACGAGACGCCCGCCCGGCGCGTGCCGCATTCCACGACGTAACGGCTGCGCGCCGGGCCTTCTTCGATGACCGTCACGGTGCAGCCGGGGACGACCGCCGCCAGCACGCCGGCGTAGCTGGTGCGCCCGCCGAGCCGGTCGCAGACGATGCCCAGTCGCCGGGGCGAGCCGTCGGCGTCGACGCACTCGGCGCAGGTCTCCCAGACGGTGCGGAGGAGGCGACCGATGGCGGCGATGGTCGCCTCGCCCTTGTTGCCCGTGCTGCGCACGACGCCGTTGAACCCGGGCTCCCACGTGACGTCGGCGCGCAGCGAGAGCGCGGCGCACCCGGCGCCGCCGAGCGCGCGCTCGACGGTCGCCGCGGCGATGTCCGCCTCGCCCCGCGAGAGCGCCCCGGGCACGGGCAGCGCGTCCACCCGGTAGCACCCTGGCGAGTTCGTGCACACGCCCAGCGCGTCGAACAGGTCGGCGTCGGTCTGCGGGATCACCCGCCCCGTCGCGCGGAGGAACGCGAGCACGCCTCGCTCCAGGTGCACGAGCGGGTGCGTGGTGGTGACGGCGTTAGAGAGCTTGAGTTCCTTGGAGTCCGCGATCGGCACGCGGCCCAGGCGGTCGGTGGCGCCCCCGCGTCCGGGCTCGCGGCAGACGCCGGCCTTCAGCAGTTTCCACATGTCAGGCACCGGCCCGTCGTGCCCGGGCGCACGGAGCACGGCGAGCCCGACGCACAGCGGGCCCAGCAGCGGGCCGTACCCGGCCTCGTCGATTCCCGCCAGCACGGTTCCCATCGGGGCGAGTGTACCGGCGAAGGCCCGAGAACCGGGGGGCAGGCCGCCGACAGGCCGCGGCGCGGGCCGTGGGGGTCGGGCACTCCAAAAACAACAGCGGCCCGCCCCGGACGGGACGGGCCGCGAATGCGGCTGAGAGGACTTGAACCTCCACGGGTGTGACCCCACTAGAACCTGAATCTAGCGCGTCTGCCAATTCCGCCACAGCCGCGGGGAATCGGTCTCATCGTACGCCCGCGCGAGCGCCCAGGCCACGAACACGTGTCGGTTCGGTTTGGTCCGCACGCTCCGAGGCTCTACCATGCGACGCCGGGCTTCGGGGCGATGACCGGCCAATGGGGTATTGATGCAGTGACGCCGACGCTACCGGTGCAGATCGAGCGGAGCGGCCCTCTCGCCGGGGTCGCGGTGCTGTCGCTCGAGCAGGCCGGACGCCCCGTGGTGGTGCTGGACCTGGCGCTCATCCGGGCGATCGAGGCGGCGGTGCACGCGCTGCCGGGCGACCTGCGCGGGCTGGTGCTGGCGTCGAACGCGGAGCGGGCGTTCATCGCGGGGGCCGACCTGACGGCGATCCGCGATCTCGATGATGAGGCGCTGCATCGGTACCTGGCGTACGGGTCGAAGGTATTCGGGATGTTGAGCGCGCTCCCGTATCCGACCGCCGCCGCGATTCATGGGGCCGCCCTGGGGGGCGGGCTCGAGATCGCGATGCACTGCGACGGGCTCATCGGCGCGCCCGCGGCGAAGGCGTACCCGGTCGGGCTTCCCGAGGCGGGGCTGTCGATCTGCCCGGGCTGGGGCGGGACGAACCTGCTGCCGGCGCGCCTGGACCCGGCCGAAGCGATCCGGCGGACCGCGAGCGGGAAGCCCCTGACGTTCGACGAAGCGCGCGAGGCGGGTGTGTTCGACGACGTCGCCGAGTCGGCGTCGTCGCTGCGCGAGACGGCGTGCCGCTGGGTGCTCGCCCGGCAGACGGGGGCGCGGGCGCGCGACGGCGCGCCGCTGCGCTGGATCGGGCGGGCGGACCGTGCGCCGGCGGCGCTGAGCGCGATGGAGCGGGTGCGCGACGAGATCGGCGGGACCGACTCGGGGCGTGCGGTGGCGCACGCGGTCGACGCCGGGCTGGCGCAGGGCTGGCAGGCGGCGCTGGAGGTCGAGCGGCGGGAGCTCGTCCGACTCCGCTCGACGCCCGCGGGCAGGCAGGCGATCAACGCGTTCTTCGAGAAATCCGCGAAGAAGTAGTTCACCGGACGTTCGCTCGAAAGGAAGACCCATGGCCGACCTCAAGAACCTCAAGGGCATCAAGGAAGCGGACCGCAAGCTGCTCGAGGAAGCCGAGGAATGGCTCGGGGCAGAGCCCACCAAGATGGGCGCGGTGAAGAACCTCTTCTGGGGCAAGCTCAAGGAGGACTTCTACTTTCCGTACCCCGCGATGGACGCGCGCGAGCAGGCCGAGTGCGACCAGTTGCTCGCCCGCCTCGACGAGTATCTGCGGAACGAGCACCCGTCGATCCTGATCGACCAGGAGCAGGAGATCCCCGACTGGGTCGTGCGGCGCCTGTTCGACCTGGGCGTGCTGGGGATGACGATCTCGAAGGAGTACGGCGGGCTGGGCATGGGCATCACCAGCTACAACCGCGTGCTCGAGCGGATCGGGATGTACTGCGGGTCGACGGCGGTCATGGTGTCGGCGCACCAGTCGATCGGCTGCAAGGCCGTCATGCTCTTCGGCAACGAGGAACAGAAGAAGAAGTGGCTCCCGCACCTGGCGAAGGACTGGCTGAGCGCGTTCTGCCTGAGCGAGCCCAACGTCGGGTGCGACGCGGGCGGGCAGGAGACGTACTTCGAGCGTGACGGCGACTACTACCTGATCACGGGCGAGAAGAAGTGGGCGACGTCGGGGGCGCTCTCGAGCCTGTTCACGGTCATGTGCCGCGAGAAGCGTGCCGACGGCAAGGGGAAGATCTCCGCGATCGTCGTGCACCCGTGGATGCAGGGCGTGGAGGTCTTCCAGAAGAACCGCAGCAAGTGCGGCATCCGGGGGACGTGGCAGGCGCGCATCCGCTTCCACGGCGTGCGCGTGCACAAGAGCCACCTGCTCGGGCAGGAAGGGCGGGGCTTGCAGATGGCGCTCTCGTGCCTGAACTACGGGCGCTGCACGCTCTCGGCGGGCATGCTGGGCGGGGCGCGCCGGGCGCGTGACCAGGCGACGAAGTGGGCGATGACGCGCTTCCAGTTCGGGGCGCCCCTGGCCGACAAGGAGCTCGTGCGTCGGAACATCGCGCGCATGAGCGCGTACGACTATGCGATGGACAGCGTGCTGTACATGACGACGGGCATGCTGGACCGCAAGGACGAGGACCACCAGGTCGAGACGGCGTTGTGCAAGGTCTTCTGCTCCGAGATGGGCTGGCGCGTGACGAACGACGCCATGCAGATCATGGGCGGCGAAGGCTACATGACCGAGAACGAGATCGAGCGCATCTTCCGCGACTCGCGCATCAACCTGATCGTCGAGGGCGCCAACGAGGTGATGCAGTCGTACATCTTCGGGTACGGGGGCAAGGCCCTGGCCGAGCAGATGCTGGGCGTGAAGCAGACACTGCTGAAGGACCCCGACGAGTCGCTGGGAACGTTCCTGGCCCGTGCGGCGAAGGCGACGTTCAACATGCGCCTCATGTCGATCGCGGTGCCGCTGGGGCTGGAGGTGTACTTCGGGATCCGCCGGAGCGCCCCGCGGATCGACAAGGTGCTGCCCGAGCTGCGTCCTGTGGCGGACCGCCTGTGCAACCTCGTGCGCGAGCACAGCTACCAGTTCAAGGTGATGAGCAAGAAGTACGACGTGGCGATGCTGGACCGCCAGGCGGTGCAGGCGCGCGTGGCGGACGTGGCGATCTTCCTGCACGCGTGGGCGTGCACGCTGGCGAAGCTCGACGCGGACATGCGGGCGCACGCGGGCAACGGCGCGGGGGACCAGGAGTTCCAGCGCGACAAGGCCGCGGCGCTGCACTTCTTTGACCTCGCGGAGGTCGAGATCTACACGCGGTTCCGCGAGATGTACGAGAACGCGGACGCGACGATGCTGAAGGCCGCGGACGTGGCGATGGCGCACAACGCCGCCCTGCCCAACGCGCAGTTCTCGATCCCCGAGCGCAGCCCGGTGGCGAAGGGGACGGGGCGAGCGCTCAAGCAAGAGGGCATCAAGCAGTTCCCGGGCGGCCCGTGGACCGGCCCGGTGCCCGACGACGCCCGCACGCCGACGCCGTCGGCCTGAGAACCCTGTTGACCGCCGACATCCACCAACTCCAGTGCCTCGAAGTGTGGGGCGGCAACGACGAGAGTTCGCGCGGCGTCCGCATGTACGGGCTCGACGCGTGGCTGCTCTCGCGTCCCAGCGGCGGGGACGCCTCGGGCGGGGACATTCATTACGTCTCGTCGTGCTCGTCGGGCATGATCACGCGGATGCTGCTGGCCGACGTCGCGGGGCACGGCACGACGGTGTCCGACGTCGCGCTGCGCCTGCGCACGCTGATGCGCCGCAACGTGCAGCGGCGCGACCAGGACGTCCTCATCGGCGCGATCAACGCGGAGTTCGCCGCGATCTCGGACGACGGACGCTTCGCGACGGCCCTCATCGCGACGCACTGGGCCCCCACCGGCGAGGTGGACGTCACCCTCGCCGGGCACCCGCCCCCGATGATCCGGCGTGGCGGCGGGGCGTGGACGGCGCTCGAGCCCGAGGTCTCCGCCCCGCACGCGGCCCCGGGCAACATCCCGCTGGGCGTCATCGACACGGCGACCTACCGCTCGACGCGGGTGCGGCTGGGCGACGGCGACACGGCGCTCTTCTACACCGACGGCATCGTCGAGGCCAGGTCGCCGCAGGGCGAGATGCTGGGCTACGACGGGCTGGCGCGTCTGCTGGCGTCCGAGCCCCTGGAGCCGGCGGAGACGTTCGTCGAGCGGCTGTACGCGCGGGTGCAGGCGTTCGCGGGGCGGGCCGAGCCCGAGGACGACAGCACGCTGCTGCTGGTGCGGCGGAACCGCGCGAGCCTGACGCGGGGGCTGGCGGCCCGGGTGCTGCGGACGCCCCTCAACTGGGTGCGAGAGAAGCTGGAGCGGCCGGGCTTGCCCCGTGCGTCGGCGCGTCCCGCGTGACGACCGGGGGCGGACGGGTGAATAGCCCCGCCGCCTACGCTTGGCCCATGCCGATGCGAACCGTGTACGAGGGCAAGGTCGAGTACCTCCAGATCCTGGACGAGCGGGGCGTGCTCGACGAGAAACTGGCGAAGGACACGCTGCGCGACGAGGACGTCGTGGAGCTGTACCAGTACATGTGCAGGTGCCGCGCCGTGGACGAGACGGCGTTCAAGCTGCAGCGCGCCAAGCGCATGGGGACGTACCCGCAGAACAAGGGGCAGGAGGCGGCGGCGATCGGGTCGGGCTTCGCCGCGAAGCGCGGCGTGGACTGGCTGGTGCCGTGCTACCGCGAGAACGCGGCGCTCTGGATGCACGGGCTGCCGATGCACTACGTGTTCATGTACTGGATGGGCGACGAGCGCGGGAGCCAGATCCCGCAGGGCGTGAACGTGCTGCCGCTGTGCGTGCCGATCGGGACGCACATGCTGCACGCGACGGGGATGGCCTGGGCGTTCAAGATGCGCAAGGAGCCCCGGGTGGCGCTGACGTACTTCGGCGACGGGGCGACAAGCGAGGGCGACTTCCACGAGGCGATGAACTTCGCGAGCACGTTCCAGGTGCCGTGCGTGTTCATCTGCCAGAACAACCAGTGGGCGATCAGCGTGCCGCGCGAGCAGCAGATGAACTCGGCGACGGTGGCGCAGAAGGCGCTGGCGTACGACATGCCGTGCATCCAGGTGGACGGGAACGACCTGTTCGCGATGTACAAGGCGACGCGGGACTTTGTGGAGCGGGCGCGGTCGGGGGGCGGGCCGGCGTTCATCGAGGCGGTCACGTACCGCCTGGCCGACCACACGACGGCGGACGACGCGCGCCGGTACCGCGACGCGGCGGAGGTCGACGCGTGGATCGCCAAGGACCCGCTCATCCGCCTGAAGAAGTACCTGACGGGCAAGGGGCTGTGGAACGAGGCGAAGCAGGCGGAGCTGGACGAGATGTCGAAGCAGACGGCGGCGGACGTGGCGAAGGCCGCCGAGAGCATCGAGGCTCCCACGAGCGACGACATGTTCCTCACCACGTTCGCGACGATGACGCCCGAGCTGGACGTGCAGCGCCGGACGCTCCGCACGCACGGGCTGGGGCAGCATCCGGAGCAGGCGGGGCTGCGTCAAATGGCCAAATAGCACAGATGCAAATGGTCAAGTCAGCGCGGCACAGAGGACCACACCGTACTAATACTCGGGCGGTAGGCGAACTCAGACGTTGGGGGCGTTGATGGGACGGCTACGCGAAGAACTTCTCGAACGCGTCGAGTCGTTCTCGCACCGGGTGGCCGACATCGCCGATGCCTTGGAGGGCATGGGCAAGAGCCGCCGGGTCGTCGATCAGCTGTATGGGTCGGGAACATCGGTCGGAGCGAACACGTTCGAGACCACCGAGGCGATGAGCCGCGCGGATTTCTGTCGAGGCGTGAGCGTGATTCTGAAGGAGCTTGCTGAGGTTCGGTACTGGGTCCGGTTCGTGGGCAGGCGAGGTTGGATCGCCACGGACAGACTCACGGATGTTGAGCAGGAAGCACACGAGCTGCGGCTCATCTTCGGCGCGATTCTGGCCCGCACTCGTCGAGAAGCCACCAACAGATAGGTTTGCGGCACGGCCCACGTGCGGTCCGCGCTCCGCCGCGTGTACAGACGCTCTCTCCACTGTCCCTTGTCGCCCGGTTCGTACGGTTCCCTCGCTTTGCACCTTTGCATCTTTGCGATCTGGCCATTTCGATCGGAGATTCTCATGCCTCGCACCGAGCAGATGATCAAGCAGGGCCTCACCCTCGTCGACGCCATCAACGAGGCGCTGTACCAGGAGATGGAGCGCGACGCGCGCGTCGTGTGCCTGGGCGAGGACGTGGGCCTCAACGGCGGCGTCTTCCGCGTCACCGAAGGGCTCCAGAAGGTCTTCGGGCCCGATCGCGTGATCGACACCCCCCTGGCCGAGTCGGGCATCATGGGCACGGCGATCGGGCTGGCCATGGCCGGGATGCGCCCGGTGCCCGAGATCCAGTTCGAGGGGTTCCTGGGCCCGGCGTTCGACCAGCTCGTGAACCACGCGGCCCGGTACCGCAACCGCTCGCGCGGGGCCGTGACGGTGCCGATGACGGTGCGCGTGCCCTGGGGCGGGGGCATCCACGCGCCGGAGCTGCACAGCGACTCGCCCGAGGCGATCTACGCGCACACGCCCGGGCTCAAGGTGGTCATCCCCAGCACGCCCACCGACGCCAAGGGGCTGCTGCTCTCGGCGATCCGCGACCCCGACCCGGTGGTGTTCTTCGAGCCCAAGCGCGTGTACCGCTCGCACCGCGAGTTCGTGCCCGAGGAGGAGTACACGATCCCCATCGGCGAGGCGAAGGTCGTGGCCGAAGGGACGGACCTGACGATCGTCACGTGGGGCGCGTGCCTGCACACGTGCAACGAGGCGCTCGACCACTTCCCCGAGGACGTGTCGGTGGAACTGATCGACCTGCGGACGATCTCGCCCTTCGACGCCGACACGGTGGTGCGGAGCGTCGAGAAGACCGGGCGGTGCGTGGTCGTGCACGAGGCGCCCAAGACGGCGGGCTTCGGCGGCGAGATCGCCTCGGTCGTGCAGGAGCGCTGCTTCCTGCACCTCAAGGCGCCCGTGCAGCGCGTCGCGGGGTTCGACGTCATGATGCCCTACTACAAGCTCGAGCAGCACTACCTGCCCGACGCCAAGCGCGTGGAAGAGGCGGTCATGCAGTGCCTCGCGTACTAGGGCGCCGCGCGTGACCTTCCACGACCTGCTCGTCCGAGGCTGGGTGTTCGTCGCCTGCATCCTCCCCTGCATGGCGGCGTTCAGCGCGTGGCGCGCGCACCGGCGTGACGTTCCCTGGGCGGCGATCTGGCTGCTCGGCGCGCTCGCGGCGGCGGGCGTCGGCGCCATCGTCGCGACGTCGAACGACCTGCCCATCGGGCGGTACATCACGGCGCAGCGCCGCGCCGAGGTCACGCGCTCGTGGGAGGCGCTCTCGCCGGGCGAACGCACGCGCATCCGGCTGCTGCGGGGCGGCGCGGGATTCGCCGCGTGCGCGCTGGGCATCGGCGCGACGCACGCCGCGTGGCGCGTCACGCGCCGGGCTCGCTAGCCGGCGACCGGCGTCAGCCCCTCGCCGGGCCTCACCAGCGCCACCTTGGTGTACGCCAACTGGAAGCCCATCCGCCGGACGTTGCGCTCGGTGCCCGCGCCGGGCAGCGAGCCGATGCACGCGATGAGGCACCCCCGCCGGGCGGCTTCGTTCAATCGCCACGCGAGCAGCGCCTGCTGGATGCCCCGGCGCCGATACTCCGCCAGGACGCTGAGCCCGAAGAGCCCGGCCGAGGGCGGGGTTGCCTCCATCGCGCCCGCGCCCACGAGGCGCCCGTCGAGCCACGCCCCGACGCCGATCGTCCGCTCGTGACGCAGCGCCCGCGCGCACGACTCGAGGAACTCCTCGGCGATGGGCTGGCCCGGGGGCATGAACCCCGACACCGCGACCATCGTGTGCGCACGCACCTCGTCGTCGCGGCGCACGTCCACCGCGCGGATCTCGAGGCCGGCGGGCGTCTCGACCAGCGGGCGGGCGGGCGACGCGGGGTCAAGCTCGCGGAAGAAGCACATCTCGAACTGGCGCACGACGAACCCGCGCGACGCCAGCCCACGGGCCAGCGTCTCGTCGGCGAAGGGGCACACCTCGATGCGGGGCTCGACCCCGTGCGACTCGTGGAACGCGATCAGTTCGTCGATCTCGGCGTCGGACACCCGCGCGCCCAGCCCCAGGCCCACGGCGGAGTTGTACCACGTGCCCGGCGCGCCCCGGGCGACCGTGCCCCCGGCGAGCGCGCGAGACTCGGGCGCCACGGCGGCCAGCCCGGCGGCCTGGCGCTGCTCCTCGATCAGCGCGATGTCTCGCAGCGAGCGCACGGGGACAGTGTACCGGTCGGCCGACCGGCGCACGCCAACGCTCACTCCCACTTGGGGCCCCGGGGCACTAGACTACGTGCTTGTCCCGCCCCGCCCCGCGTCGGCGGCTTTTTACGAGGTTCATCATGGCGCATGCGGCTTCGAAAGACCCGAACGTGTTCCTGCTCCCGGACCTGGGCGAAGGCCTCGCCGAGGCCGAGCTGATCAAGTGGCGCGTCGAGGTCGGGCAGACCGTCAACGAGCTCGACGTGCTCGCCGAGATGGAGACCGACAAGGCGCTCGTCGAGGTCACCAGCCCACGCGCCGGCACCATCGCGGGCCTGCACGGCGAGCCGGGCTCGATCATCAAGGTCGGCGCGCCGTTCGTGAACTACGAGCCCGCCGCGGGCGCCGCCTCTGAGAAGCCCCCGGAGAAGGCCGCCAAGCCCGCGTCGCGCGGCAGCGCCAACGGGTCGCACGCGGACGCGGCGCCCCGGGCCGACGTCGTGACCGATCCCCCCGAGCGGACCGCCGACGACGGAACGGTCGTCGGGATGATGAACGCCCCGAGCGGGAAGGCCCTCGCCACGCCCGTCGTGCGGCGTTTGGCGCGCGACCTGGGCGTCGACATCGATCGCGTCCCGGGCTCGGGCATCGGCGGGCGCGTGCTGGAGAAGGACGTCCGAGCCGCGGCGGGCCAGGGCGCACCGGCGCGCACGACCGCCGCCCCGACGTCAGCGCCGGCTGCTTCGCCCGCGCCCAGCCGCGCGAGCGTGCCGCAGAGCGAGCGTGCCGCGCCCGAACGTGCGGCCCCGGCGGCCAGCGCCGGGCCCGACGAGGTGACGCGCATCCCGTTCCGGGGCGTGCGGCGCACGATCGCGAACCGCCTGCGCGAGTCGATGGACCGGTGCGTGCACTTCACGGTGATGGACGAGGCCGACGCCACGCCCCTCGACGGGCTGCGGCGCAAGCTCGCCGGCGCGAGCGGCGAGAAGGTGTCGTTCCTGCCGTTCGTCGCATCGGCGGTGTGCCGCGTGCTGAGCGACGCCCGCTTCCGGGCGCTCAACGCGACGGTGGACGAGAAGCCCGAGGACGAGCAGTACGCCGCGTCGATCATGCAGCACCGCAGCGTGCACCTGGGCATCGCGACCGACACCGACACGGGCCTCATGGTGCCGGTGGTGCGCGACGCCGACCGCATGGGCGTGCTGGAGATCGCCCGGGCCGTGACGGCGGTGGCCGAGAGCGCCCGCAACCGGACGGCCTCGCGCGAGCAGCTCAGCGGGAGCACGTTCACGATCAGCAACGTGGGCAGCCACGCCGGGCGCTTCGCGACCCCCGTCATCAACTACCCGGAGGCGGGCATCCTCGCCGTCGGTCGCGCGAAGGAGGGCATGGTCGTCAGCAAGGGCTCGTTCCGCGTCGGGCTGCTGCTGCCCCTCAGCCTGGCGTGCGACCATCGCGTGGTGGACGGCGCGACGGCGGCGCTCGCGCTGGCCGAGATCATCGCGCTGCTGCAGAAGCCCGAGGACTTGCTGACGCCCGCGCGCGGGTAGTCACGCTCCGCGGGACACTCTCGCCCCGCGCCGCGCCCTAGTGCATCCGCGCGGTCACGAGCCCTTGGAGTACTCGGACCCGCGACCCACCGCCCGCGCGTGCCCGTGCCGCGCCTTGTTTTGCGTGGTCGGCGTGAGGTGGAACGTCGCGACGCAGCGCCCGACGCGGCGTTCCTTCGCCGCGAGGCGCGCGAGCACGTTGTCCTTCTTGCGCTTCTTGGCGAGCGCCTGGGGGAGCAGCGCCTGCTGGACGATCTCGAGATCGACGGTGAGATTGAACTCGGCGCCCGAGGCGATGAGTTTCTCGATGTCGTCGCGCGGGGTGACGCGGTAGAGCGCGGGCCCGAAGCAGGGGCGGAGGAACTTGTACGTCAGTTCCTTGCACACGATGCTGTACCCCCCGCCGGTGCGGGCGAAGATGTACATGCCCCCGGCGATCTCGCTGTTGGCGAGGAGAGCGGCGCCGGCCATCGCGTTGTACCAGTTGCGGTTGAAGCGGCGGAAGGGGAGTTCGGCGGCAAAGGTCGTGTCGTCGACCCGCTTCATGCGGATCCCGCTCTTGAACGCGTAGGGCAGCCAGATGAGCGAGCACACGCGGTGCCAGAAGTGGTTGCGAGAGGAGAGCCGCGCGATGTACGCCTCCACGCGGTCCATGAGCGACATGGTCGTCGTGGGCGCGGGTCGCTGCACGGCCTGCTCGTCCGCCGCCTCGCGCGCCATCGCCGCCGCATCGGGCGCGGGCGAAGCGGTCGGGCTGATGGCGTCGGTGGCGTCGGGCACGTGGATCCTCTCGGACGCCCGAGTTTAGGTCCCGTCGGCGGCGTCCGGAATCAGATCAAACCACCCGCCCGCGTTCGCCCGCACGCGAACGCACGGGGTGACGGGGTCGTGATCGAGCACGAGGAGCCAGTTTCCCCGGGCCGCCTCGTCGAGGAACCACCCGCGCGTCACCATGCTGGTGTAGGGCTCCACGTCGTAGGCGAGGCTGTACGCCGCGCCGACGTGACGCGTCGTGGGCATCACGTCGGGCGTAAACACCACGGTGCGGCCCTGCGCGTCCGTGAAGCGCACCGCCTGCTGCCCCCACGTGTGCCCGGGCGTCAGGAACACGGATACCCCGGGCAGGATCTCTGTCTCGCGCATCGCGACCGGCGTTGGCGGGCGCTCGGCGCGCCCGGGGGTGTAGCCGGTCGCGAACGGGCGGGGCGAATCGACGGTGACGATCTGATCGCGCACGGGCTCCAGGTGGTCGCGGAAGTACGTCCGCGTCATCACGCTGCGGTTGGCCAGTGCGTCCTCCCACTCCCGCGCCTGCGCGTAGACCCGGGCACGCGGGAACGTCCGCACCACCCCGATGACGCCCGCGGCCCCCGGGCCCGTCCACTCGGGCGTCTCGCCCGGGCGAGCCAGACGGGTCAGCCCGCCGGCGTGGTCGAAGTGCAGGTGCGAGACGACGACCGCGTCGATCTGCTCGGGCTCGGTCTGGGCCTCGCGCAGGGCGTCGGTGATCGACCGGTTCTCGAGCGCGAAGATGTCGCGGTTCTTGTCGTCCATCTTGTCGCCGGTGCCGGTCTCGATCAGCACCCGGCGCGTCGCGTCGCCCTCACGCCGCCAGAGCAGCAGGCAGTTGTGCTGCACGTCCATGCGGCCACGGTCGTCGACCGGCAGGGACCGGCTCCAGACCGTCCGGGGCACAAGCCCGAACATCGACCCCGCGTCCAGACGGAACGCACCCGCCCGGAGCAACTTCCACTCGTATCGCGCATCGCTCATGGGCGCGAGCATAGCCTGCGGCCCCAGATGGATCGCGCCGCCCGCACCCCGCCGCCCGCCCCCCGCCCCGACGTGCCCGTCCGCTCGCTGGCGATCGTGCTGCCGTGCCGGAACGAGGCCGACGCCGTCGCCGATGTCGTCGACGGCGCCCTGCGCTGGGGCGGCGCGTCGGCGCCGGTGCTCGAGGTGGTGCTCGTCGACGACGCGAGCACCGATCGCACCGGGGGGATCGCCGACGACCTGGCGCGGCGCGACGCGCGCGTCCGCGTGGTGCACAACGCGCGCTCGCGCGGGTACGGCGGGGCGCTGCGGGCGGGCTTCGCCGCCACCACCGCCGACTGGGTCTTCTACACCGACGGCGACGGGCAGTTCGACCTCGCCGAACTCCCGGGATTCCTCGCTCATCTGGTCGACGCGGACGTCGTGATCGGGCGCCGGGCACGCCGCGCCGAAGGGCCGGTGCGCCGGCTGAACGCGTGGGGGTGGACGCTGGCGGTGAACGCGGCGTTCGGGCTGCGCGTGCGCGACGTGGACTGCGCGTTCAAGGTGTTTCCGGGCGCGTTCTTGCGGGCGCTGCCGCTGGTGTCGGACGGCGCCCTGATCTCCGCGGAACTGCTGGCGCGAAGCCGGCGCGCGGGGCTGCGCGTGGTGCAGCGCGACGTCTCGCACCACCCCCGGCGCGCCGGGCGCGCCACGGGCGCGAACCTGCGGGTCATCGCCCGCGCCTTCCGTGAGCTTGTGTCGCTGCGTGCGACGATCCGGGGCGGGGCGTCCGGGCGGGGGGCGAGCGTGCCCCCGGAGCCCGAGCGCCCCACGCCGCCCGGGGCGAACGATCCCCCGCGTTCTCGGTCGACGCCGCCCGAGTAGAGTGAACCCCGTGCAGCCGCTTTCCAACAGCCCGACACACCCGCCGGCCGCCGGCACATGGCGGCTCGCGCCCGCCGCGGTGGCGCTGTTCATCGGCACGCTGCTGGTGCTGTCGCCCGCGCTGCGGAACTCCTGGACGGGGTGGGACGACACGGCGTACGTGCTGAACAACCCGCTGATGCACGCCCCCGACGCCCTCGCCCGTATCTGGACGACCCGCGACACCGAGCAGTTCTACCCGCTCACGTTCACGTCGTACTACGTGCAGCACGCGATTTTCGGGGCCGCCCCCGCGGGGTATCACGCCGTCAACCTCGTGCTCCACGCGTTGAACGCCGTGCTCTGCCTGGCGCTGGCCCGCGCACTGGGGCTGGGCAGGTGGGCGGCGTTGTTCGCGGCGGCGCTCTTCGCCATCCACCCGACGCAGGTCATGTCGGTCGCGTGGATCGCCGAGCACAAGAACACCCTGTGCGGCACATTCGCGTTCGCCTCCGCGCTCGCCTGGGTGCGCTCAGCGCGATCCACCCGCGTCGCGCTCTGGTACGCCGTCTCGCTCCTCGCGTTCGTGCTGGCGATGCTCGCCAAGACCGCCGTCATCGGGCTGCCCTTCGCGCTCGTGCTCCTCGACACGTTCGTGCTTCGCACCACCTGGGGCGGACGCATCGCCCGCATCGTGCCCATGCTCATCGCCGCGGTCGCGCTGGGCGTCATCACCTACCTCTTCGAGCAGAAGTTCGTCGATCGCCAGAGCCCGGACTGGATCCCCTCCCTCGCCCAGCGGCTCCAGATCGCCGGCGCCGCCCCGTGGGCGTATCTCTGGCACCTCGCGTGGCCCTGGAGACTCTCGCCCGCGTACGGCCCGTGGGGCGTCGACGCCGCCCGCCTGCTGTGGTGGCTGCCCCTCGGGGTCAGCGCGCTCGCCGGCGTCGCGCTGCTCGTGGGGCATGGGCGCGGGCGTGTGTCGGGGTGGTGGGTATGGGGCGCGGGTCACTTCCTGCTGCTGCTGGGCCCGACGCTCGGGATCATCGCGTTCGGCAACCTCGCGGTGACGCCCGTCTCGGACCACTTCCTATACCTCGCGTCGTTCGGGCTGTTCCTGCCCGCGGCCCGCGCGGGGGAACACCTCGCCGCGCGACTGAACCCGACGCCGATCGCCGCCGGCGCGGCACTCGCCCTGGTCGCGTGCGGGTTGCTCTCGTTCCGCGACACGCGGGTCTATCGCGACGCGGTCTCGATGTGGACGCGGGGCGTGGAGGTCGCGCCGAACAACTACACGGCTCACTTGGCGCTGGCGGAAGGGCTGTCAAAGTCCGGGCGTGTGCGTGAGGCGCTGCCCCACTACCAGCGGGCCGTCGAGCTCCGCCCGAACTGGCCCGACGCGTGGCTGTTCCTGGGCGCGACGTCGCGCGACGCGGGCGACATCGAGACCGCGGCCCGCGCGTTCGGCCGGGCGTTCGAGCTGTCGCCGGCGAACGTCGAGGCCGCGGTCGGGCTGGCGTCGGTGCTCGAACTGCAGGGGGAGATCGAGCGCGCGCTGGCGCTGTTCGAGGGGGCGGTGGCGCGGGAACCGCGTCACCTCGAGGCCCGCCTGGGGCTGGCGAAGATGTACCTGGGGTACGCCCGGTACTCCGACGCCCTGTCGCAGTTCGAGGCGGCCCGCGCGCTGCGTCCGGATCTATCGTGGACGCACCTGGGGGTCGCGACGAGCCTGCGCGGGCTGCGGCGGCACGCCGACGCGATCGCGAGCCTGCGCGAGGGCCTGCGCCGCGTGCCGGACGACGTCGCGGTGCTGAACATGCTCGCACGCCTGCTCTCGACCGCGCCGGACGACAGCGCCCGCAACGGCCCGGAGGGCGTCGAGCTCGCCTCGCGTGCGGTAGAGATCGGGGGCGGACATCCGCACCTGCTCGACACGCTCGCGGCGGCGCTGGCCGAATCGGGGCGGGCGGCGGACGCGTCGCGCGTGTCGTCAGAGGCCGCCGCGCTGCACGCACGCTACAACACCCCGGAGGCGGCGGCCCAGAGCCGTGAACTCGCGGCTCGGTACGCGCAAGGGGAGAGACTCCGCGAATGACCCGCGCCCCCGCACCACATCCCGCCGACGGCGCCCGCAACGCGTCAACGCCCGCGCCCAACGCCGGCGCGCCCCTGGCGGGCGCGCGCATCGCGGAGTGGACGCGCATCGCGGGCTATGCCGCGTTCCTCGCCTGCTCGTGGACGTGGTGCATCGGGATGTACCTGCCGGTGATCCTGCGGCGCGACTTCGGCCCGTGGGCGTTCGCGATCTTCGCGATCCCCAACTGCCTGGGGGCCGCGGCGATGGGCGTGATGCTCTGGCGGCGCGGCTCCAGCGAACGCCTGCTCTCGCGCCACGCGCTCGCCGCCCGCGTCTTCTCGCTCGTCACGCTCATCTTCCAGGTGTGGTTCTTCGTCTCGCTCCTGCGCTGGGCATCGGTCGATCGCCTCTACCTCGCGGGCGGGGTCGGCCTCGGGGTCGTCGCCGGGCTTCTGGCCGTCGGCGGGAAGCCGAGCCTGCGCCGCGCGGCGTCGGCGATTCTCTGGAGCGTGTCGCTGGTGCTGGTGCTGTCGTGGCTCAACGCCCCCGCCCCCGCGAGGCCGCCCGCGCCGCTCCCGGCGCCGACCGAGGGCGTGCTCGACCTGCTCGTGCTGGCGCCGATCAGCCTGTTCGGGTTCGCGCTGTCCCCGTACCTGGATCTCACGTTCCACGCCGCGCGCCAGTCACTGCCGGGTCGCGCCGGCACGCAGGCGTTTCTGTACGGGTTCCTGCTGCTGTTCCCGTGCATGCTCGCGCTGACGTGGGCGTACACGCCCGCGCTGCTCGGCGCCGATCCCGTGCACCCCGAGCGCGGCCTGCCGGCGCTGGTGGGCGCCCACATCGGGGCCCAGCTCGCGTTCACCGCGGTGCTGCACCTGCGCAGCGCCGCCGCCGGCCCGCCACCGGCCGGCGCCGCGATCGCGTGGGGCGCGGTCGCGCTGGCCGTCGTGCTCGCCCTGGCGGGCTTCCTTGTCCCGGCGGGCTGGACGTACTCGAAACTCTCGCTCTTCGAGCTCGTCTACCGGGTGTTCATGGGCTTCTACTCGCTCGTCGCGCCGGCGTACGTGCTGCTCGCCGTGGTGGGCGGGGGCGTGATGCGTCCCGCCCCCGACAAACGCACGTGGCTGGTGTTCGCGGGCGCGATCGCGATCGCGTCGCCCCTCTTCTGGATGGGGTTCGTCGAACGCGAGACGCCCTACCTGCTCGTGGGCCTCGGGGTGGTGCTGCTCGCCAAGGCGTTCATCCGCCGGGCGGAGAGCCCGCAAGCCGATCGAGCACGGCCCGCGCGGTCTGCGTGACCATCTCTTCCTCGCCCGTGCCCGCCGCGATCGCCGCGATGCGCTCGCGCAGCGCCCGCGAGAGATCGTCCTCGGGCCCACGCGCCACCACGTTCCCCGCCGCGATCAGCGCGTTGCGCTTCATGATCGCCAGCGACGCGCGCTTCATCGCCGATGACCGGAACGCCTCGCGCCGCGCCGACTCGTCCCACCCCAGCACCGCCAGCAGATCAAGCCCGCGCCGGTCCGAGCGGTACGCGCTGTGCACGGCGTCGTCGCCCTGCCCGGCCCGCGCCGAGTTGTGCGGGCACACCTCCTGGCACACGTCGCACCCGAAGATCCAGTCGCCGATCCCGGCGTGCAAGTCCGGCGGCACGAGCCCGCGCCGCTCGATCGTCAGGTACGAGATGCACCGCGACGCGTCGACGCTGTACGCCGTGATCGCCCCCGTCGGGCACGCCTCGATGCAGCGCGTGCACGTCCCGCAGTGATCGTCCATGGGGCGGGACGCGGGCTCGAGCTCCAGGTTCGTCGCCATCACGCCCAGCAGCAGGTAGCTCCCCCCCTGCGGATGGATCACCATGGTGTTGCGCCCGATCCAACCGAGCCCCGCCAGGAACGCCAGTTCACGCTCCGGCAGCGGCGCCGTATCGACGCACGTGCGGAAGTCTGACCCCGGGAAGCGGACCCGCATCCGGTCGGCCACGCGGTGCAGGCGCTGCTTCATGACCTCGTGGTAGTTCTTCCCCCGCGCGTACCGGGCGATTCGACCCTGGCCCCGCTGGGGCGCGTCGGCGCCGCCTCGGGCGGCGTAACGATCCCCCACCACCACGAACGCCCGGGTGCCCTCCATCACCCGCCCGGGATCCAAGCGCACCTGCAACTCCTCGGCCAGGTAGGACATGCTCCCGTGCTTGCCGGACGCGAGCCACTCGCGAACATGGGCGGCCCACCGGCTGGGCTGCACCGGGGCGACGCCGGCCAGGGAGAATCCCTCGTCGGCGCAGGCCCGGAGAACCACGTCGGCGCGTTCTCGTGGAGAACTTGTCGGTTGCTGCGATCCGGCTCCCCCGAGGGGGCCCAGCGTTGGTCGAGGGGGCCTCACGACGACGAGACTGTAGCGGCGGGTCCTTGGTGGTGGAACGTGCCGCGCCCCGGGCCTATCATGGATGTTTAACGAAACACTGTCGAGACGGAACCAACCATGGCATTGATCGCCGAAGACCGCGCCCAGATCGTCAAGTCCGCCGCCCGTCATCCGACGGACACGGGCTCACCCGAAGTGCAGATCTCGATGCTGACCGCGCGCATCAACGAGATCGCCGAGCACCTGCGCTCGCACGCCAAGGATAATCACTCCCGGCGCGGGCTCCTGATGATGGTCGGGCGGCGCAACCGCCTGCTGAAGTACCTCGCGAAGACAGATCCGAACGCATACCAGGCGCTCATCGCCCGACTCGGGCTTCGCAAGTAATCGTTCCCGCCCCGGCGCGGCACACCGCCCCGGGGCGGCTTGGTTTTTGGGGCACCCCGGCGCCCCCACATCGAGCGGAGCGGCAGTGGGCACGGTGCAGTCAGGACGGCCTGCCTGCATCATGCCTTCTGCCTCTCGCAGATTCCTTGTGGGACGCCGGGGATCACACTCGGCCAAGGGCGTGGGTGCGGACCGAACTCCGGTCGCGCCCGCGCCGGGTTCTCGTTCAGAGGGCCACGTCTAAGGAATCGTACACATGGCAGTAGCGCAGAATCCCGACCAGGGCCTGATCCGGGTCGAACGCGACATCGGCGGGCGGATCCTCTCGCTCGAGACCGGCGTCATCGCCAAGCAGGCCGGCGCCGCCGTGCTCGCCAACTACGGCGGGAGCACGGTCCTCGCGACGGTCGTCCGCGCCGGCCCGCGCGAGGGCATCGACTTCTTCCCCCTCACGGTCGACTATCGCGAGAAGACCCCCGCGGCGGGCAAGTTCCCCGGGGGCTTCAAGAAGCGTGAGGGCCCGCCCAGCGAGAAGGAAGTTCTCACGATGCGGATGATCGACCGCCCGATCAGGCCGCTCTTCCCCGACGGGTTCATCGACGAGGTCCAGATCCAGGTCTTCGTGCTGAGCCACGACCAGGAGAACGACACCGACGTGCTCGCCGGCACAGCGGCGTCCGCGGCGCTCGCCATCTCCGACATCCCATTCGAAGGGCCCCTCGCCACGGTCCGCGTCGGACGCCTGCACACCGACGACGGCCCGCGCCTGGTCGTGAACCCGACGGTGTCCCAGCTCGAGTACAGCGACATGGACGTCGTGCTCGCCGGGCACAAGGACGGGCTGAACATGATCGAGGTCGGGGCGGCCGAGGTCGACGAGGCCGGCGTGCTCGAGGCCCTGCAGTTCGGCGAGGCCCACATCAAGGACATCCTGGGCCTCATCAACGACCTCGCGTCGAAGTGCGCCAAGCCCAAGAAGGACGGCGCCAGCTACCTGCCCAGCCCCGAGATCATGGCCAAGGTCACGCAGGTCGCCGAGGCCGAGCTCACCAAGGCCCGCCAGATCAAGGGCAAGAAGGAGCGGTCCGAGGCGGTCGACAAGCTCCGCTCCGCCGTGCTCGACGAGCACTTCAAGATCGTCGGCGACGGCACCGTCGCGCAGCACGAGGCCAGCAAGAAGGCGCGCGTCATGGCCAAGGAGGCGTTCAAGCGCCTCGAGGAGAAGGTCACCCGGCGCCTCATCGTGCAGCAGCGCGTGCGCGCGGACGGGCGCGCTCCCACCGAGATCCGCCCCATCGGCGGGAAGGTCGGCATCCTCCAGCGCACGCACGGCTCGGCCCTCTTCCAGCGCGGCGAGACCCAGTCCATCTGCACCGTCACCCTCGGCACCGGCAAGGACGAGCAGATCATCGACGGGCTCATCCCCGAGTACAGCAAGAAGTTCACCCTCCACTACAACTTCCCGCCCTTCTCGACCGGCGAGGTCAAGCGCATCGCCGCCCCCGGGCGGCGCGAGATCGGGCACGGCGCCCTCGCCGAGCGCTCGCTCCTGGCCATCATGCCCCCGGCCGACAAGTTCCCCTACACCATCCGCGTCGTCAGCGACATCACCGAGTCCAACGGGTCGTCGTCCATGGCCTCGGTCTGCGGCGGGTGCCTCGCCCTCATGGACGCGGGCGTCCCCATCGGCGCCACCTGCGCGGGCATCTCCGTCGGGCGCTTCGCCGACGACAACGACCAGAACGAGATCTTCGTCACCGACATCATCGGCGAGGAAGATTTCTTCGGCGACATGGACTTCAAGGTCGCCGGAACGCGCGCCGGCATCACCGGCATCCAGCTCGACCTCAAGACGCGCGGGCTCACGATCAACCAGATCCGCACCATTCTCGACCAGGCGCGCCTCGGCCGCCTCGACATCATCGAGACCATGGAGCAGATCATCGCGGCCCCGCGCGAGAACATCTCGCCCCTCGCCCCGCGCCTCATCACCCTGCACATCGACCCCGAGAAGATCGGCAAGCTCATCGGGCCCGGCGGCAAGACCATCCGCTCCATCCAGGAGCGCTGGAACGTCACCATCGACGTCGACGACGACGGGACCGTGCAGCTCGCCGGCTTCAACGCCGAGACCATCGAGGGCGCCCGCGCCGAGATCGAGGCCCTCTGCGAGGAGATCAAGGTCGGCACCGTCTACACCGGCAAGGTCGTCTCCATGAAGGACTTCGGCGCCTTCATCGAGCTCGCCCCCGGCACCGACGGCATGTGCCACATCTCCGAACTCGCCGACGGCTACGTCAAGAGCGTGTCAGACGTCGTGAAGCTCGGCGACGTGGTGAAGGTGAAGGTCATCAACGTCGACGAGCAGGGTCGCATCAAGCTCTCGCGCAAGGCCGTGCTGCAGGAAGAGGCCAAGACCAAGAAGGCGCCCGAGGCCCCGGCCAAGGCCTGAGTTCGACCTTTGCCGCAGCGGGCTATGGACTTCCCCGCTGCGATTCGCTGGACAAATCCGCGGGCCGCCATGCTCACAGCTGCACCCCCGTGTCCCCTTGGACACGGGTTTTTCATTTGCCCACCCACAGTTTCCCCTTGACACATCGCGGGGGGGGGG